>JANXSH010000876.1 GCA_025356615.1 Planctomycetia bacterium
ACCTCGCCGCCACGGTCCGACACCGCGATGCGCTGATCGCCGGGAAGACGACCCTGGCAGAGGTGTCGCGGAAGGAAAAGCTCAACCCGAAGTACCTCGGCGTGCTGTGGCAGACCCTCACGGACGGGTCCCCCTCCCACCCACTCGATCAGATTCGCGGTCGCTGGCGAACGTCGTCTGAGAAGGACATCCCCGTGCTGACGGGTGAGATTCGGGCGTGGCAATCGGCACTCTGGAAGGTCGTCCCGATCGGCAGCTATCGCTACGGCAACACGGTCCGGGCGGTCGCCAACGACCCCGCCGCGAGTGCGTCGCAGCCGATGCGACTCGCCCTCTCCCCCACCCCCGGACGGGGCGATGTCGTCCTCTACCTGCGCACGAGCGACACGTCACCCGGCAAGGGGGGCGATGTCGTCTGGCAACGCCCTCGGTTCGAGAGGGCCGGCAAGCTGCCGCTGCTCCTGCGCGACTACGCGACGTTCGGCCCCGCCTACGAAATCGATCTCGCCACGGTGTTCGCGGACACGGCGAAGTACCTCGGCGCTGCCGCCGAGTCGGCCCACGACCGGAAGCTTTCCCCCGAAGCCCTCGCCAAGAAGCACGCGCTGGACGCGACGTTCCTGAAGCGATGGATCGACGTGGTGGCCCTGGAATCGATCTCCGGGGCGGACATCCCCGAACGTCTAGGGCGGAACGTGCCCGCCGTCCCCCTGACACGGCTGGACGAGGTGATACCGAAGAATGAGGCACGTCCCGCCGTCAACGGCTGGCAGCGCAAGGGGACCGACCTGCCGATGCTGATGACCAACTCCTCGGACAAGGAGGAGCATGTTCCGGGCAGGTTGTCGCCGCACAAAGTCGTCGTCCACCCGACGCCCCAAGAGTTCGTCGCTGTCGCCTGGAAGAGTCCGGTCACGGGGACCGTTCGCGTCACCGCGTCGGTGGTCCACGCTCATCCCGCTTGCGGCAATGGCGTGGCCTGGTGGCTCGAGCATCGCCGAGCCAATAAGGCGACGCTCCTCGCCGACGGCAGGCTCCCCGTCGGCGGGAAGGCATCGCCGAATAAGCTACTGAAGATCGAGAAGGGGGACCAACTGATCCTGGCGGTGGACGCCTACAACGGCGATCACAGCTGTGACCTGACTGAGATCGCCCTCACGATCACGGGAGCCGAGAAACCGACCCGAAAATGGGATCTGGCCGGCGATGTCGCCGACGCCATCCTCGAGGGCAACCCACACGCCGACAAGCACGGGAACAAGGACACCTGGACCTTCGTCCGGGGGCCATCCAGGCCGTCCACCAAGATCCTCGGCCCCGTCATCCCTCCCACGTCGGCCCTCGGACGGTGGCGCGAAGTGGCCGCCGACCCCGCCCGTCGGCGCGAGGCGGACAAGCTCGCCGAGCAGGTCCGAGCGCTCCTCACGGGGGTTCGGCCCGTTAAGGACAAGGAGCCGGATCGCGTCCTCTTCGACAACCTCGTTTCTGTCGAGAGCGCTCTGACACATGGACTCGACCTGACCCGTCTGGGCAAGCCCCGAGCCGGGACCGGCGCGTATGGCCTGGCGAAGAAGTGCTTCAGCGAAGATGCCAGCCTCGTCGTCAGCGCGAACACCGTGACCGAGATCCGCCTCCCAGCCGGTCTCTTTCGCGATCGCGATTTCGTCGTCGATGGCAGGGCGGATACTGCGGATCGTGTCGTCCAATTCCAGGTGAAGCCTACGCCAGGCGCGGGCCTCGTCTGGGACGGCAAGAGTCCGGTCGTCGCCTCACCGACTGGAGCAGCGTATAAACAGCTCCTCCAGGGACATGCCGACTTCCGCCGCTGCTTCCCGTCCTTCGTCTGCTTCCCCGCGATCGTCCCGACCGACGAGGTGGTGACGCTGAAGATGTATCACCGCGAGGACGAACCTCTGGCCCGGCTCTTCCTCGACGATGTGCAGAAGGCGCGGGTCGATCGGCTCTGGGAGGAGCATCGGTTCATCAGCGAGCAGCCAATGGCGGAGAACAAGTACCTGCCGCAGTTCATCGGGTTCGTCACTCAGGATCAGCCGAAGGAACTCCTCGATTATTTCGAGGGCCAACGGCCCGCGTTCCAGAAGCGGGCCGACGACTTCGAGAAGGACCAGAAGGCGGCGATCCCGAAGCAGTTGGAGGCGCTCCTCGACTTCGCCGCGCGGGCCTACCGTCGCCCGTTGACCGAGAAGCAGAAGGCCGACCTGATCGGGCTACATCGGACCCTCCTGAAGAAGGGCGAGACGCACGAGCAAGCCGTGCGCGGCGTGCTGGCCCGCGTCCTGGTGTCCCCGGCGTTCCTGTTCCGCATCGAGCAGGCACCGGCGGGCAAGAAGGCCGGTCCCGTAGATGACTGGGAACTCGCCTCGCGCTTGAGCTACTTCCTCGCGTCGTCGCTGCCGGACGACGAGCTACGCCGACTCGCCGCCGCAGGCAAATTGCGCGACCCGAAGGTGTTCGCGGAGCAAGCGCGGCGGATGCTGAAGGACGATCGGCTCCGGTCGCTGGCGATCGAGTTCGGCACACAGTGGATCCACGTCCGGGGCTTCGACGAACACAAGGAGAAGAACGAAAAGCTCTTCCCGATGTTCGACGCCAGCCTCCGCAAGTCGATCTACGAGGAGTCGATCCTGTTCTTCCAGGATCTCTTCCAGAACGATCGGCCCGTCTCCCGGATTCTCGACGCCGACTACACGTTCCTCGACGAGACGCTCGCAAAACACTACGGCATCCCCGGCGTGACCGGCCCGCAGTGGCGGCGCGTCGAGGGGATACGCAAGTATGGCCGGGGCGGCATCCTGGGACTGGCGAGCGTACAGACCAAGCAGTCCGGCTCGTCGCGGACCAGCCCGGTCCTGCGCGGCAACTGGGTCGTCGAAACGCTGCTCGGCGAGAAGCTGCCGCGTCCGCCGGCCAACGTGCCGGTGATCCCCGACGTGGAAGGTGCCGACAAGTTGACGACGAGGCAGCTCGTCGAGAGGCACGTCAAGGACGCGAGTTGTTCCGTCTGCCACAAGCGCATCGACCCGTTCGGCTTCGCCCTCGAGCGGTACGACCCGATCGGGAGGCATCGGGACAAGGAACGCAGCGGCCTGGCGGTCGATGCGAAGGCCAAGCTCGCGGACGGCACCGAGTTCGACGGCATCGACGGCCTGCGGACGTACCTGCTGACCAAGAAGAAGGACGTGATCGTCCGGCTGTTCTGCAAGAGGTTGCTGGGCTACGCCCTGGGGCGGGCCGTCACGCTGTCGGACACGTCGCTGATGGACGAGATGGTCCTGGCGCTGGACAAGAACGAAGGCCGGGTGTCGGCGGCGGTGCTGGCGATCGTGCGGAGCGAGCAGTTTCGGATGATCCGGGGGAGCGAGTATTCGGACGAACCGAACTGAGGACGCGGCGCAGATCGGAAGTGGAATGACGGGCGGAGTCGAGGAGGTCGCACCCGTTCGTCGAGGAGCCAAGTCGTGAAGATCAAGTGGCAGGACTACATCGAAGAACGGAAGGACGTGATGGTCGGAAAGCCTACCTTCAAAGGGACGCGCCTGACCGTCGAGTTCATCCTGAAGCAACTCGGGGCGGGCATGACTCAGCAGGAATTGCTCGCTCAGTATCCGACACTCGAACCGGATCACCTGCGAGCGGCCATGCTGTATGCCGCCGACGTGGTGACGATGGATCAATCGATCTACCAGTGATGAGGCGAGGCCGTGAGGATACTCGCCGATGAAAAGGTGGCCCGCGACGTGGTGGACTGGCTGCGGACCGGCGGACACGACGTGCTGTTCGCGGCGGAAGCTCGAGCGGGTGCGCCTGACATCGATTGGGCGGTGCGGGCCGAGCGGGAACAACGGGTCATCCTGACATCCGACAAGGACTTCGGGGAACTGGTGTTTCGAGACGGCCTCGCGAGTCACGGCATCGTCCTGTTGCGACTCGACGACCTGACGGTTTCTGAGATTCTGGCTCGACTTCGAACCGTTTGGTCTGTCGTGGAAGCCAACCCTGCCGGTCAGTTCATCGTCATCACCGAGAGCAAGATCCGGGTTCGTTCACTGCCGTTGGCTCCGTAGCTCGTCGTGACACGCGATCCTTCCGTGTCGAGATGAAACAGTGTGCAGGCCGATTCCTGTGGAGGGCGGCTCGCCGGTCCAAATGATTCGGTGCTGCGAACTGCGAATCGATCGATTGAAAGAGTTGCGGCTGACCCTCTCATCGAGTAGTGTGAACGTCATACGGGGGAGAGAAACGAATGTATAGCTCGAAGGGTAGCCACCGCATCATGATCCAGGATGTCGAGTACCGTTGGCGCGCCGCCGGCAATGACGGCTGGATCTCGATCGGAATCTGGCCCGCGAACAACGTAGGGCCTTCTCTGCATGGTAGTCTTGGATACCATGAGACAGGGGTCGAGAAGGGGAAAAGCGTCTTGTCTTCGGCGAGCCAGATCGTCGTCACGAACCGAATCATTCGTCGGATCATCGAGCATGCGATAAGTGAGTATCGGTACAACCCCGCCGTGAATGGAGAGGACCTCAACCTCGGAGTTCTCGAAGACGTAATCCGGTGGGACGACGCCGTTCGTTCTGAAAGGTAACTGCACCACGTAGACGATCAATCCTTACAGCATCCTTCTAGGGGACGAACAGTCATGCACACTCCAATCACCCACCCCCTCTCCCGCCGCACCTTCCTCCGGGGCGTCGGCGTCAGCATGGCCCTCCCCTGGCTGGAGTCGCTCCCCGTCTGGGGCGACGACGCCAAGAACAAGTCGTCCGAGCCGCCCGTGCGGTTCGCCTGCCTGTTCTCCGGCAACGGCTTCCACCGCTCCGAGTGGTGGGCCAAGGGCGAAGGCTCCAGGATGGAACTCGGCAAGGTCTTGGAGCCGCTGAAGCCCTTCCGCGAGAAGATGCTGTTCCTGCGCGGCCTCTACAACCAGGAGGCGCTCATCGGCGGCATCCACAGCTGCCAGACGGGCAACCTGCTGACCGGGGCGCACCTGTCGAGCGGCGGCGAGATCAAGTCGGGCATCAGTTGTGACCAGGTCATCGCGGAGAAGTTCAAAACCCAGACCAAGGTGCCGAGCCTCGTGCTGGGGACGGAGCCGTCCATCGCGGCGCTGCACAAGAACTACTCGATGATCTACAGTTCGCACATCTCGTGGAGTTCGGCGTCCACGCCGACGCCGCTGGAGTTGTACCCCGCGCTGGCGTTCGATCGGCTGTTCCGCGACGAGGTGGGGCGGGCCGACAAGAGCGTCCTCGACGCGGTGATCGACGACACGCGCAGCCTGAAACGCGGCGTCAGCACTTCGGACAAGCGCCGACTCGACGAATACCTCTCGTCGGTCCGCGAGGTGGAGGCACGCATCGAGAACGCGGGCAAGGCCGGTCGGCTCCAGGGCTGGCGGCCCACGCTCGCCAAGCCCGACATGCGCCGACCCGCCGACGGCATCCCGCAGGACATCGACCAGCACATGCGGCTCATGTGCGACATCCTCGTCCTGGCGTTCCGCACCGACACGACGCGCGTCTGCACCCTGAAGCTGAACAACGACCACTCGTCGTTGCGCTTCCCGCATTTGAAGATCGACTACATGATCCACCACTTGCTGTCGCACACCGACAACGCCGACTGGCTCAAGGTCAACCAGTTCTTCACCGAACAGGTCGCCTACATCGCCGGGAAGCTCGACAAGGTGCAAGAGGGCGGCCGGACGCTACTGGACAACTCGATGATCCTCTTCCTCTCGAGCATGATGACCGGCGGCCACAACAACGACCAACTGCCGGTCGTACTGCTGGGTAAGGGCGGCGGGCAGATCAAGACGGGGCGCATCCTCGACTACCTGAAGAAGCCGAACCGCAAGATGTGCAGCCTGTACCTGTCGTTGCTGGACAAGGCGGGCATCCGCCTCGACAGCTTCGGCGACTCGAAGGAGCGACTCACGGACATCTGACGGAATGCTCCCCTCGCCCCCTGTACTCAGGGGGAGAGGGGTCGGGGGTGAGGGGGTTCAGGGTATGCCCTGCGAAGAACCCCTCACCCCTAACCCCTCTCCCCTGAGTACAGGGGTGAGGGGGACCGAAGAGGACTCCACGATGGGCGACTCATTGTCACTCGACCGACGCGACTTCCTCGGTGGCGGACTCGGCTTCGCCGGGCTATCGGCGCTGCGCGCCGTGCCTGCGGC
>JANXSH010000883.1 GCA_025356615.1 Planctomycetia bacterium
TGAAGTAGTCAGGCAAAAACCCTCGCTGGCGCGTCGGGCTAAGATTACTGCGATACTTTCGTGATGAGACAATCAGCTGACAAGCAACGAGGAGTTATGGGCGAAATCCCGAAGGCTGATGAATCGGGCGATCTTTGGCAAGCCCCTAGACCCCTTAAGGGAGGGAGTCCCCTTGGTTCGCCCGGACACACCGATAGCCCATGTCCTGATCCGCTAACTACCTGTCATGTAGGCATTCCCGCGCCGCGTGAACACTATGGCGTGCGTGAAAGGGGGCATGATGAGGTCTTCGTCCCCCTCCTCCCCGACGAGGCGCTCCCCCCCTACACCTTCGTCCCCGGTCAGGCTCCCCACCCCGAGAGCGACCCCGCCGGCCACTCGTTCGGCCACTCGCGCGGCCCCGCAACCATCGACGTGAATGATTGGCACCACTGCCGCGTCTACCTCCGCGGGATCGACCTCTTCAACGCCGGGTTCCGCTGGGAGAGCCACGTCGAGTTCGAGAGCTTGTGGCTCGCCTGCGGCCGGCGCGGCCCGATGGCGGACTACTTCAAGGCGTGGGTCAAGCTCGCCGCTGCCGGCGTCAAGCATCGTGAGGGCATGGGTGATGGCGTGAAGTCGCACGCCGCTCGCGCCGCCGAGCTGTTGCGCGGCGTCGTCGAGGCACACGGGAACTCCTCTTTTCTCGGCTTCGACCTCGCCGAGTTGATCCGTTTCGCGGATACTATCCATCAGGCCGGTTGGCCCGCGCGCTCGCCCGTGGTGCTGCCGAGGATGCCCGATGAGACGTGTTGACCGCATCACCCTTGTTCTGCTCGTGTTCGCTCCTCTCGCCCTCGCCGTGGACGAGCCGCGCCCCAAGGACTGGCCCGGCTGGCGCGGGGCGGATCGGACGGGCGTCTCGAGCGAAAAAGGCCTCCTGAAGACTTGGCCGAAGGAGGGGCCGAAGCTCCTCTGGACCTGCACGGGCCTCGGCGAGGGGTACTCGACGCCCTCGGTAGCCGGGGGCAAGCTGTTCGTCATGGGCAGCCTGAAGGGCGAGGAATTCGTCCACGCGATCGACCCCCGCGACGGGAAGATCCTCTGGTCGCGCAAGATCGGCAAGGTCGGCGAGAACATCGGGCCGCCCTACCCCGGCCCGCGCGCGACGCCGACCATCGAAGGCGATCGGCTCTATACCCTCGGCTCCGACGGGGATCTCGTCTGTCTCGAGTGCGGCTCCGGCAAGGTCGTCTGGGCCAGGCACCTCGTTACGGAGTTCGAGGGCAACCGCGGCCCCTGGGCCTACACCGAGTCGCCGCTCGTCGATGGCGACGCCATCGTCTGCACACCCGGCGGGCCGAAGGCGGCCATGCTCAAGCTCGACAAGAAGACCGGCAAGATCATTTGGCAGATGCCCCTCGAAGAGGCCCATGTCGCGGGCTATTCCTCACTCGTCGTCGCCGAGGTCGGCAAGCGTCGGCTCTACGTCCAGTTCATGGGTGCGGCACTCGTCGGCGTCGATGCCACGACCGGCAAGTTCCAGTGGAAGTATCGCAAGAACGTCGGCGGCGTCAACGCGATGACGCCCATCGTCCACGATGGTTGCGTCTTCACCTCCGCCGCCGGCACCGCAGGTGCCGGCGGCGATGCCTTGCTGCGACTCACGGCGACCGAGGCGGGTGTGACCGCGAAGCAAGTCTACCTGCTGGCGAACATGAAGAACTTCCACGGCGGCGTCGTCCGCATCGGAGGCGAACTCTACGGCACCGGCAGCGTGGGCCTCGTCTGCCTCGACTTCATGACGGGAGAGGTGAAGTGGAAGCATCGCTCCATCGGCCAAGGCTCCCTGATGGCGGCGGACGGTCATCTCTACCTGCGCAACACCAGCGGGCAAGTCGCCCTCGTCGAGGCACAACCCACTCGCTACGTCGAGACGGGCCGATTTACCCAGGCTCAGCGCAGCAAGTTTCCCGTGTTCGCCCACCCCGTCGTCGTCGGTGGCCGGCTCTACCTGCGAGACGCCGACCTGTTGTTCTGCCACGAGATCCAGGCGAGGTGAATCGTGGCCGAAATCCCCCCACGCCCCACGAAAGCCCAGGTCGCCGGGGCGGCGAATCTCCTGGTCCCCGACGTGATCGCCGACGACCTCGACGTGCTGTTCGTCGGCATCAACCCCGGCCTCTACTCGGCGGCGATCGGCTACCACTTCGGCAGGCCCGGCAACCGATTCTGGCCCGCGCTGCACCTCGGCGGGTTCACGCCGCGCGTGCTGTCGCCCTGGGAGAACGACCTCCTGCTCGGGGAGCGCCTCGGCATCACCAACGTCGTCGAGCGGGCCAGCGCCCGCGCCGACGAACTCACGCGCGACGAACTCGTCGCCGGCGCGGCGGTGCTGGCGGAGAAGATCGACCGCCACGCCCCGCGCGTCGCCGCCCTGCTCGGCGTCACATCGTACCGCATCGCCTTCCGCCGCCCCAAGGCGACCGTCGGCCTCCAGGCGGAGAAGATCGGCGATACCGAGTTGTGGGTCTTGCCGAACCCCAGCGGCCTCAACGCCCACTACCAGCTGCCCGACCTGGGCCGTCTCTTCGCCGAACTACGCGACCACGTCCGACCACCCGAAAGAGGATGACCTTATCATGTCCGAATCCGAGAACGAAATCGTGACCCTGACCCACCGCCTGCTCGACAGCATCAGCAGCGGCGACTGGGCGACCTACGCCGAACTGTGCGACCCGAGCCTGTCCGCCATCGAGTCGGAGGCCCCCGGCCAGGTCGTCGTCGGACTCGACTTCCACAAGTTCTACTTCGACCTCGGCGGGGTGCGCGGCCGGCACCGCACGACGATGACCGGCACTTCGGTGCGCCTCATGGGCGAGGGGGCCGTCATCACCTACGCGCGGCTCGTCCAGCGCGTCGATGGCGACGGCAAGCCGATCACCGCGACGAGCATGGAGACGCGAGTCTGGCAGAAGCGCGAGGGCAAATGGAAGCACGTCCACTTCCACCGCACGCCGATGTGAGGGCGGTTCAGGAGGCGTCGTTCGGTGGCAAGAGTTGCCGCTCGAGACGATTCGCGAGTTCGGTCAGGTCGCCCAATGAGAGCTTTCTCAACTCCTCCTTGGGGGTTAGAGGCTGCTTCAGACGATGCTGGGCGGAGAGGATCCTTCCCATCTCCAGCCCCCTTTCATAGCCCTCGGCCTCACCGATCTCCTGCGCGTGCGTGTTCACATACTCGCGGGTGGCGATGTCGGCATCGTTCTGCCGTCGCGCTAGGCACGCGTGACGCTCTAGCTCACCCTCTCGCATCTGCATCGGAACCTCCTCGACTCGTCGAATGGCGGTCGATGAGCGAGTAGAACTTACGGCGCGTCGTCCGGGGGCAAGGCTTGCCGCTCGAGCCTGTCGGCGAGGGCGGTCAGGTCGGCCAGGGTGAACCGTTCCAACTCTTCCCTGGCGGTCACAGGCTGCTTCAAGACACGTTGCGCGAACTGGATCTGCCCGATCCTTCCCTTGATCTCGCCGAGCTCCTGCGCGTGCGTGTTCACATACTCGCGCGTGGCGATGTCGGCGTCGTTCTGCCGTCGCGCTAGGTACGCTTGCCGGTCTTGCTCGCTCTCTCGGATTCGCATCAGAACCTCCATTGCTTGGATGATCGCCGGCGTTTCCAGTTGCTCGGGCAACGCCTTCGGATCCATCTCCATCGCGTGCGTCAAAAAATAGCACCATCGTTCTATCGGCGTCGCGACCTGCTCCGCCTCCGAACGAAACTTGCTCAGTTCGATCGTGTGAATCTCCGCGTCCTTGCAGAACAGGATATTCCGTTCCGCATCCACCATGCGGAAGACGTGGTGGACCTCGTCATCCTCGAAGCGATTCTGGGTGAGGATGCAGAGGACCACCGTGGGCACGAGCGTTGCATGATAGTCGCCCTTTTGCAGTTGCTCCGCGTAAGCGCCCGCCCAGTTGAACAGGATCCGCTTGGGAAAGAACCACGGAACGAGCTTCTGCATCTCGAGCAAGAACGGCCGCCCCGCCTGGTCCTTCGCCCGGATGTCGAAGATGGCCTGCTTGTCGTTCTCGAACTCCTTCTCGGTGAACGGGTTCAGGAGCGTGACCTCGCGCACGAGTGGCCCCGTCACCACCGCGTTGAGCAGATCGACGAGGAGCGCGGCGTTGCTCGGCGTCCCGAAGAGGCGCTTGAAGGCGAAGTCTACCGTCGGGTCGATCTCAGGGGACACGGCTCGCCTCCTCGTCTCGACCCATTTTGCCGGATCGACTCGCCGGATGCAACGCCATCCGGCGATCCGCCCCACCCGAGGACTCCTCGCCCCACCCCGTTCCCGTATCATGACATTTGTCGAACCGTACCACCCTGACCCAGAAGCGGACCTGATGCTGACCTTGCCTCGCGGAGTCGATCCCATGATCTCGGAACGCCACCTCGCGCCCGCCGCGCTCGACTCGCCCACGAGCCGGGCGCGCGTCGTCGAAGCCGTCGCCCCGCTGGTCTTCCGCACGGACCTCGAAGCGCCGGGCTTCATGCTCCTCGACCTGGGCCACGAACACTCCCCCGCCCGCTTCCGCGCCCACCTCGTCGATCTGGGCCGAACGCTCGCCGACCACTACGCGCTCGAGTTCGGCGACGCGCTGCGCTTCGTCTCCTGTAGCCGATTCGACCAGCAGTCCCCGACCCGCCCCCACCGCGACGGCGGGCCGGACGCCTCGCTCCTGCTCCTCGGCTACGAGCCGACCTCCGTCGCGAGCACGGTCTACCTGCTCGACTATACCCGCGCCGCCGCCGACCGGGATCTCACCCCCGTCGAGTACCTCGACGCCTTCAACCCCGCCTTCGGCACCAACGCCCGCCTCCTCGACAGCTACACCGAGGAGGCCGACGGCTTCGACCCCACGCGCTACCAAATCCTGATCGTGAACAACAGCTGCCTCCCCTATGCCGACCGCCACCGGGGCATGCTCGGCGTCCTGCATCACGCCGTCATCTTCGCACCCGACCGGACCCGCTCGCGCGTCATCGACTCCGTCCTGCTCGGCGTCACCGAAACGGGTTTGGATGACGCACGGCTCGATGCGTTCGTCGTCAATGGTGTTGCGGCGACGGCGTGACTCGAATGTCGCATTATGTGGAAGAAGAGAAAATACATATATTGCCCGGATTCTGCTTGCCATCGCGAGAACCGGTCTCTACGATACGTTTGACACTTCGGAAGCATGTTCCTCGACCGTTCGTTCCAATCACGTTTGTTGTTATAGCCTGGAATGGCAGTGCCATTCGACGACAGAGCCTCATTCTCTCTGAAAAACCAAGGATCGGGCGTGCGGTCGAGCATCCGTACCGAATGTCGATGGAAGGCGTGCATGTACGAGGTTCTTTTCCCCGAAGGAGTTCTCACCATGACGGTCCTCGGATGGCTGAAAGAGTGGCGTAGGGCGAATTCCCCCCCCCCCCCATCGCAAGTCGGCTCCGGTAGAGCCACGGCGGCGGCGTCCGCGACTGGAGGCGCTGGAAGATCGGCTCGCGCCGGCGGTGCTAACTGTGACTAGTCTCAATGACGTGGGAGTCGGAACGCTCCGCGCGGAGATCGCTCTGGCGAACGCGGGCGACACGATCAACTTCGCGAATAACCTCGGGGGGAGGACCATCACCCTGGCCTCCGTGCTGACGATCAACAAGAACCTGACGATCGACGGTACGACGACGAACGGCACGATCACGATTAGCGGCAACAACGCCACTCGGATCTTTAGCGTGACGACCGGAACTGCTACGATCTTCAACCTGAACTTGGATTTCGGGCAGGTGACAGGCGACAACGGCGGGGCGATCCTCGTCGCGACTGGGGCGACACTGAATGTCGCCACCGACACGTTCTACGCTAACAAGGCGTTCGTGAACACGAACAATCAGGGTGGGTCGGGTGGGGCCATCGAGAACCTCGGCACCCTCAGCGTCACGGCTTCGACTTTCGATCGAGGCTCGGCCAGCGTGTCCGGCGGGGCGATCGACAGCGAGGCAACGGGGACGCAAACGCTGAGCGTGAGCGGGACTACCTTCGAGGGGCTTAGTGCCACGAACGGCGGGGCGATCTACACGACCAACGATACCACGTTGACCGGGGATACGTTCACCAATGGGGATGGCCGGAACTCCGCCACCCAGAATGGTGGGGCCGTCGCCGCAATCGGCGCGACGCCTGGATTGACCCATCTCACGGTGACGACTTCCACTTTCGAGTCGAATAGCGCCGCTTCGGGTGGCGCGATCTACAGCACCGACGGCTACACGAGCATCGCGACCAGCCTGTTCGACCTCAATACGGCGGCCGCAGGCGGTGCCATCCACTTCTACATCCTCAACGAGGCGAGTCCGGCCACCTCGTATGATGCGACGCTGCTCATCAATCAGGACACGTTCACCTCGAACTCGGCTAGCACGGGTGGAGCCGTGTTCGTCGATGTCATCACGACCGCCGGCACGGTGACTTCCTCCATCACGAACAGCACGTTCTATCAGAACGCGGCAAATTTCACTACCGGCGGCGGTGTGCAAATCTCGCAGAGCACGACAGCGAACGGCGCGGCGAAAGCGCTGCTCATCAACGACACGTTCTTCCAGAATTTCGCCTCGACCCACGGCGGCGGCTTGGCCCTCCAACTGGCCCAAGGCGGCACGCTCACCAATACGGTCGCGATGACCAGCCTCACGGTGTACAAGAACACCGCCGGGACCGACAGCGGCGGCCTCTACGGGCTTGCGGGCCAGGCGGGCAGCATCAGCATCAACAACAGTATCTTCGACCAGAACATCGTCACGGCCCAGAACTACATGGGCCCGATCGATGTCACGCTGTCGAACAACAATGTCGCGTTGAAGGATCTCGGCTGGAACCTCGTCGGCACGAGCAACGCGATGATGTTCTCGGTTCTGGCGAACGACATCCTGAACAACAACGCGGGGCTGTCCAACACGCTAGCCGCGAACAACGCCCTCCCTGGCTTCCCGCAGACGCTGGCCTTGCTGGCTGGCAGTCCCGCCAATCGCGCCGGTGACAATACGCTCGCGGGCAAGCCGAATCCCTTGAACATCGACGCGAGGGGACGGACGCGGCAGGCGAACAAGGTGAGCATCGGCGCTTACGATCCAGACGCGATCTGAGCCTCGGTGCGGATGAGCTAGACACAAATGTAGCGCATGGCGGCGGGCACTAATCCTTGCTCGCCGTTCTTGGCGAGTCGCATCCCTGTACCGGGGCGCGGCTCGCCAGGGTTGCTGGCACTCCTTCGCTCTTCCCCCCAGAGACATCACATGGCCCGAATTGCCTACTTTCGGCTTACCGCGATTGTCGCTCTCGTGGGTGGATCCGCCGCCTGCCTGGGCGATCCGTCACCCGAACCCCCTCGTCCTCTCAAGGAGCAAGCAACGCTCGTCGGTCACGAAGATGTGCCGCAGTGGCTCGTTTTCAGTCCCGATAGCAAGACCCTTGCGTCCGCAGGGCGTAATGACGAAACGGTCCGTCTGTGGTCCATGCGGACTTTCAAGGACACATTCACCTTCAAGGCTCCTATGTCCAAAGAAGATCTCGGACGAGGAACATTCGTACACGCCGTGGCCTTTAGCCCGAACGGGAAGACTGTCGCCATGAACTCGGCCGAGCGAACGATCCAGCTGTGGGACACCTCGACAGGGAAGCTACTCGACACGCTGAAATGCCGATCACCCGCTGGCATCGTTCTCTTCAGTCCGGACGGAAAGACCCTCGCGACGGATGTCGATGACCAGCGGTTCTGGAATCTCGATACGAAAACCTCGCGTGCCACGAGCCTGAAGCTGTCCTCCATCTTGGTCACAATGGTTTACGATCCCAAGGGCAAGCTACTCCTCGCGATCAGGGACTCTCCCGACATCCTCGCTTTCTGCATCTGGGATGTCGAGAAGGGCAAGAAGCTGTTGACCTGCAAAAAGCACACGAAGATGATCGACTGCCTCGCCTTCAGCCGGGACGCCAAGTTCGTCGTAACCGGCAGCGAGGACCACACGGTTCGCATCTGGGATGCGGCTACCGGCAAGAACACGGCGACTTTTGAGAAGCACCCTGGCCGAGTCATCTGCGTGGCCTTCAGCCCGGACGGGAAGGTTCTCGCTTCTGGCTACCGCGACCCGGACGTGAATTGGCGCTCGCCTGGGTTCGTCCGCCTGACCGAGGTGGCCACCGGCAAAGTCCTATCGACACTCAAGGGCCACGAGCATTCCATCCAGTGCTTGGCCTTCAGCCCGGACGGAAAATGGCTTGCGTCCGGGGCGAATGACCGCAAGATCAAGGTGTGGAGCTTGCCCTCGACCTGGGAAGGCGTGAAGTGAGGCTGTCGGGAGCGGCGGACGCGAACCATCCCCCTGCGGAGAGACATCCGATGCACCGAAGCCCCATCTTCCGACTCGCCTTACTCGTCGCCCTCGCAAGCGGAACCGCCGCCTGCTTCGGCGACCCATCCCCCGAACCCCCCCGCCCCCTCAAGGAGCGGGCCACGCTCGTCGGTCACGAAGCCGACCCGTTCGCCCTCGTATTCAGCCCGGATAGCAAGACACTCGCGTCAGCGGGCTGCGGGGACGGCACGGCCCGCCTGTGGTCCATGCGGACCTTCAAATGCAGCTTCGTCCTTAACACCAACACCACCAACCAGCATCCGGGCATAGGAGATCAAGTCAGAGCTGTAGCGTTTAGCCCGGACGGGAAGACCGTGGCCGTAAACGCGACCGACAGATCGATCCAGTTCTGGAGTACCGCCTCGGGTAAGAAACTCGACACGCTGACAGGTCGAACGTTCGTTAGCGTCGTCCTCTTCAGCCCAGATGGAAAGAGACTGGCGACGAGTAGCAACGAGAAGAGGTACTGGAACCTGACCACGAAGACCTGGCACAACACAACCCTCGAGATCACCCATCCTCACCCACCGGCAATGGCCTATGATGCCAAGGGCAGACTGTTCATCGCGTCCATGGAATTCCCTGATGTTCGCACCTTCTCCGTCTGGGATGTCGAGAAGGGGAAGAAGCTTTTCACCAGCAAGGGGCATACGAAGAACTTATGGTGCTACGCATTCAGCGGCGACGGTAAGCTCGTCGCTTCCGCCGCTGAAGATCATACGGTTCGCATCTGGGATGCAGCTACCGGCAAGAACATGGCGACCTTCAAAGACCACCCCGGCCGTGTGACGTGCGTTGCCTTCAGCCCGGACGGGAAGGTTCTTGCCTCGGCTTTCCGCGATCCAGATGTGAACTGGCGTTCGCCTGGAGACATCCGCCTATACGAAGTGTCCACCGGCAAGGTACTGGCGACGATCAAGGGGCACGAACATCAGATCGACTGCTTGGCTTTCAGCCCTGATGGGAAGTGGCTGGCGTCGGGAGGGAGTGACCGCAAGATCAAGGTGTGGAGCTTGCCCTCGACGTGGGAGGGCGTAAAGAACGACCATCCGAAGCGCCGGTGACGATACGCTCGCCGGCAAGCCCAATCCCCTGAACATCGATGCCTGGGGATTGACGCGGCAGGCGAACAAGGTGAGCATCGGTGCCTACGACCCCGACGCGATGGCTCCTCCGCCGCCTCCACAGCTTCCTGGCGGACATTGAGACTCGACTCTCGTGGCACCTCGCGAGTTGCGCCCTCCGCATGGAGGGCACAACTCGCCGTGGTGTTACGACACCTCCGAGCAGTTTTCCGAGTAAATATAGGCGGGGGCAGGAGGAACCTCCCTGCCCCCGCCAGTCTTCGAATCATTCCCGTGTGGAGCCTTCTCCCATGCACCGAATTCCCTACTTCCAGCTTGCTGCGCTCCTCGCTATCGCGGGAGCCGCCGTCTGCTTGGGCGACCCGTCACCCGAACCACCTCGCCCGCTCAAGGAGCGAGCCACGCTCGTCGGGCATGAAGCCGACCCGTATGCCCTCGTATTCAGTCCCGATAGCAAGACTCTTGCCTCCGCAGGATGCGGAGACGGGACGGTCCGCTTATGGTCCATGCGAACCTTCAAAATCACTTACGTCCTCAACACCAATACCACCAACCAGCATCCGGGCATAGGAGATCAAGTCAGAGCTGTCGCGTTCAGCCCGGACGGCAAAACCGTTGCCATGAACTCGACCGAGAGGACGATCCAGCTCTGGAACTCCTCGACGGGGGAAAAACGTGCGACACTGAACGGTCTGGCCCTGGCTCTGCTTTTCAGTCCCGACGGGAAAACCCTTGCGACGGGTTGCGACGAGACGCAGTTCTGGGATCTGACTAAGAAAACCTCGCGAGCCTCCAACCTGAACATCAACGCCGTCTGGTTGGCCGCAATGGTTTACGAACCCAAGGGAAGGCTGTTCCTCGCGATCAGGGACTCCCCCGACATCCTCGCCTTCTCCATCTGGGATGTCGCGAAGGGCAAGAAACTCTTCACCTGTAAGAAGCACACGAAAGCAATTGAATGCCTCGCCTTCAGCCGGGACGCCAAGTTCGTGGCAACAGCAAGCGAGGACCACACAGTTCGCATCTGGGATGCAGCTACCGGCAAGAACACGGCGACCTTCGAGGAGCACCCCGGCCGCGTGACCTGCGTGGCCTTCAGCCCGGACGGGAAGGTTCTCGCCTCGGCCTTCCGCGACCCGGACGTGAACTGGCGATCGCCGGGCGACATCTGCCTGTACGAGATCTCCACCGGCAAGGTGCTGGCGACGCTCAAGGGGCACGAGCATAGCATCGACTGCGTGGCCTTCAGCCCAGATGGAAAATGGCTCGCGTCCGGGGCGAACGACCGCAAGATCAAGGTGTGGAGCTTACCCTCGACGTGGGAGAACCTGAAGAACGACCATCCGAAGCGCCGGTGACGATACGCTCGCCGGCAAGCCGAATCCCTACAGCATCGACGCCAGGGGGCGGACGCGGCAGGCGAACAGGGCGAGACTCGAGGGTAACAAGCATCTCCCGACCCACTCTCCAAGGCGAGTTCACCTTGTCACCCTGTCATCCCTCACCGCACGCGCACGCGCGTCACTTGCCCCGGCATCCCCATTTGCCAGACGACCTTCCCATTGCAGTCGATCTCCACCACCTGGTTCATCCGGTAGCTCCCGACCAGGATGTTCCCGTTCGGCAGCATCGTCGCCGAGGTCGGGTCAGCGGCGCGGATCTCGCGCAGCGTCTTCCCCTTGCTGTCCACGATGAGGACCGCGTCCGCCATGCGATCCGGGACGAGATAGCGTCCCCCCGGCAACGCCTCGATCGTGGTCAGCCCTCTCGGCTTGTTGATGCGGAACTCGTTCTTGACGGCGTTCTTACCATCCATCTCCATCACGCGCCCCGAATCCAGCACCATGAGGTATGTCCCGCCGGGTAGCTTCTGCCCCGAATAGACCTTCTCGCCGCGAATCGGCACGTCGAGTTTGCTCACCAGCCTCCTCTCGGGCGTCTCCTCGCGGAAGCCATCTTTGGTCACGATCAGCACGTTGCCGTTGGGCAACATTTGGGAGTCGTGCGGGAACGTCTCGAGGCGTGCCCGCGCCCAGAGCATCTTGCCCTTGCGGTCACGCACGCTGACCCGGAGCGCATCATGTTCCGTCACCAGGATGTTCCCATCGGGCAGCACACGCGCGTCCACGGGGTTCCTTACCTTGTTGGTGTGCCACGTCAACATGCGTTCCGGCGTAAACTCCCGGATCGCGCCTTCACCGCCGTCGCCGTTGTTCGTCACGATCAGGCGGTAGCCCTGCTTGCGGGTCGGCGGCTCGAGTCCCTTCAGGTCGATCTTCGCCCCGAGGTTCGTCGCCCAGTCGCGCCACGCATCCTGACACGCCTCGCGCACCTTCGCCTTCTCGTTCAACATGAACGACGGCGCGCTCCGCTTCGACGCGACGGCGAGCAGTCGCTCGGCCCGCGTGCCGAGTTCCAGCGGCGTGTCGGTCAGCAAGTCGATGAGGATGTCCACCCCGCGCCGGTCGCCCCCGTAGATCAGCCCCTCGCCGGCCCGCAGGCGGACCTCGTTCGACTTGTCGGTTCGCAGTTCGTAGGCTTTCCGCCGATCAGCCGCCAAGGGCGATCGGCCTAACACGAGCGCCGCCGCCGCGCGTTTGCGGGCGTCCTTCGACTCGAGGGCGTCGAGGATGGGCGGCGCTACCTTCCCGTTGACGATCCCCAGCGCGACGATGGTGTCGAGCAACTCCTCCTCGGCCCGGCTCTCGGTGAGCCAGGGCAGGTAGTCGAGCAACACCGGCAGCGCGCCCGGTGTCTTCCGCTCTCGGATCAGGCGGAGCAACGTCACGATACGATCCGCCTCGGGCCGCATGTCGATGCGTGCCAGCACCTTCTCGGCCCGATTCCAGGTGTTCATACCCTGTTCCTTCGCCGCTTCCCGCAGGTACGGCGCGGCCATTCGACCCGACTCGAGCAGGGCGTCGGTCGCCTCCTGCCTCAACTGGGCGCTCTTGGAACCCAGCCTCTCGATAAGGGCAAGGATTCGCTTCGTGTGCTCCTTGGTTACGGTCCGCGACCGGAAGAACATCCGCAGCCCCTCCGCGTCGGTCCTCACCCCCGCCCGACGCAGGGCCGCCTCCTCCTCCATCGACATCTGTG
>JANXSH010000892.1 GCA_025356615.1 Planctomycetia bacterium
GGTTGAAAGACCGATGGCGTTGTCCTATGTCATCGAGAAGGTTTCGCACAGGAGGAATCACATGCGATCACGAACGACCTCCGGCCTTGTCTTGGCCGGTCTCTTGCTCTTCACCACGGGATCCCCGTCTTTCGGACGGGATTCCGTGAAGCCGGCCTCCAAGGTGGTGGCTGCCCCGGCAATCCAGCTCCGCCTCGCCAAACTCGACGACCTCATCGGCGACCTACGCTACGTCGTCAAGAAACTCGGTCGTGAGGAAGAGGGCAAGCAGTTCGAGGAGATGCTCAAGGCGCGCACCGGCCCCAAGGGTCTCGAGGGCGTGGACACGAAGAAGCCGATCGGCCTCGTCGGCACGGTCGCCAAGCAGCTCGACAAGAGCGAAGTCCTCTTCCTGCTGCCGATCGCCGACGAAAAGACGTTCATGGCGTTCCTCGACAACTTCGACCTGAAGCCGAAGAAGGAGACGGACGGCAGCTATTCGATGAGCCTCGAGAACGTGCCGTTCCCCGTCCTCTTCCGCTTCGCGAACGGCTACCTCTACGGCACGTTGAAGTTCACGGCTACGACGACGCTCGCCGCAGCGGACAAGCTGCCGAAGCCCGACGACGCCCTCGGGACGGGCACCGGCATCCTGTCCCTGGCGATGAACCTCGACTCTGTCCCGGTCGCCCTACGCAAGGCCGTCATCCCCGCCGCCGCCCTCCACCTGGGCAACCTCAAGGACCAGGAGATCCCCGGCGCGACGGAAAAACAGAAGGAGTTGCGCGACGCGGCGCTCGACGAAGTGATGCGCGTCACGAAGCAGATCATCGAAGACGGCGCGTCGATCAAGGCCCAGTTCGACCTCGACCGCAAGTCCGACGCTTTCGGCTTCGGGATGCACCTCGCCGGGCCACGAGGTTCCGGTCTGGCGAAAGACATCCAGTCCCTCGGTGCCCGCACGAGCCTCGGCCCGGCGATCCTCGGCAAGGACTCCGTCATGGGTGGCTACATCAACCTACCCATCCCGGCCACCTTTCGCAAGTTGCTCGACCCGGTGATCGACGAACTGTTCGAGAAGGCCTCGAAGGATCAGGAGGATGCTGTCAAGGATCTCCTGAAGCCGAGCCTGGACGCGCTAAAACCGACCCTGAAGGCGGACTCGATCGCGATGGCGGCCGACTTCCGAGGGCCAGCCAAGAGCGGCAAGTATTCGATCGTCGCCTCCGTCCTCATGACCAAGGGTGAGGCTCTCGAAAAGGCCATCAAGGATCTCCTCGCCAAGATCCCCGCCGACGCGCGAGAGGCGATCGAGACCGACGTGGCCAAGGCGGAGGGTGTGAACATCCACCGAGTCATTCCCAAGGATCTGGACGCCCACACCGTCGAGCTGTTCGGCAAGGAAAAGGTCTTCGTCGCCCTCAGCAAGGACGCACTCTTCATGACAGCGGGCGACGCAGGGCTAGACCGGATGAAGACGGCGCTAGCGGCGAAGCCGGCCACGGGCAAACTCCTCCATCTCCAACTCGCCGCGTCGAAGGTAGTCATTCTCGGGAACAAGCCCAAGGAAATGAAAGAGGCCATCGCCAAGGCGTTCGGCGAAAAGGAAGGCGACAAGATGAGCCTGACCCTCGACGGCGGCGACAAGCTCGACCTGCGCCTGTCGATGGACCTCGCGGTCATCAAGCTCGCTTTCCTGCTAGGGGACCAGCCGAAGGAGAAGTGAGTCGCGGCCTCCAAGCCCAGCCGTTGCAACGGCTGGGCTTCGGGTCGTGCTACCATCTACCCGCATGAAACTCCTCCTGATCGACATTCGCGGCCTCCAGGCCGAGGCCATCGGGCCGTATGGCAATCGCTGGGTCGAGACGTTCACCCTCAACGCGCTGGCCGCACAGGGAGTCGTCTTCGATCGGCACCTCAGCGTACACCCTGAAACGGGACGAGCGCACGCGGCATGGCGTTCGGGGCGGTATCAGTTCACCCCCTCGACCGGGCCGATCGATCTGCTCGCGCTGGTGCGGGGGCGGGGCGTGCGGACGTACCTCCTCGTCGATACGAGTCGGCCCGCGCCTGAGGAATTCTCTGTCGGCTGGGATCAGGTGCGGGAATGCGCCGACACGCCGGAGACTCTCGAGGCCGCCCAGGAGTTGCTCGCCCGGCTGCACGGCGAGCCGTCGTGGCTGGTGTGGCTCGAACTCGCGGCCCTGTTGCCACCGTGGCAGGTGTCGCCCGAGATCGTCGATGCCTACTTCGGGAACCTGCCCCCCGAAGAAGAGGAGATGACGGAAGAGGACGACGAGGACGAAGAGGAACTCGTCGATGAGGACGACCCGCTCGAGGAAGAGGAACTGCACGAGCCTCTGATGGACCCGGCGGCGGGGGCCGTGGACCCGAAAGACGACGAACTCTACCTCCGCGTGCAGAAGAGTTACGCGGCGGCGATCAGTCAGGTAGACATCTTGCTCGGGCACCTCCTCGACGGCATGCCGGACGATGTCCTCGTCGTGCTAACGGCGGACGCCGGGCAGTCGCTCGGCGAACATGGCGTCATCGGGGCGGACGGAACCTCACTCCATGCCGAGGTGGTCCATGTGCCGCTGATCTTCGCCGGGGCGGGCTTTCGGGCCGGACGCCACGTCGGTTCGTTGACGGCGTCGGTCGATCTCGGGCCAACGATCGCGGAGTTGGCGGGCACGACCTGGCCCGATGCACAGGGCCGAAGCCTCGTGAAACTTCTGAGTGAGGACGAGTCGGCACCTCGGCCCTATATCGCGATCGGCGGCGGAGAGTCGCTGGCGATGTGGACGCCGGAACGCACGCTGATCGTCCCCGCGCAGGGAGACGCGCGACTGTACGTCAAGCCGGACGACCGCTGCGAGGTGAACGACGTGCAGCAACACGAGGCGGACCGCGCCGAGGGCATGGCGCGGACGTTGCGCGCGTTCGCCGAAGCGAGCGCGAGAGCGGGGGCGTTGGAGGTGCCGGCGCTGGAGCCGTAAGGCGAGCCGCATCATTCCTCGCCCCGGTACATCGGGGAGCGGCTTTCAAGGCTACGTTTGTTGTGATGGACGAAAATCAGGGATCAAAATTCGGGGCGTGTCCAAGGAGTCTTTCCAAGGATTGCCGCAACATCAATGGTCACAGTGACTTGTCGCTCTGCGCCGACAGTTCGGAGTTCCTTGTAGAACAAGGGGTTGCGCGAGTAGCAAGCCTCCTTGCACAAGACCGGATGAACGGATCTACTGGAAATCGAGCTGTCGCGGTGGTATTCTCAATTCTATGACAAAAAGTTATGCGAGAACCCCGATCACGGAAGCAATAATCGACTTCCGAGTCGAATTGCCAGACGAGGTCAAGGTGTCAGACCTCGAGCGATGCCATGATCCTGCTTATCCCACCAAGCAGTGGATGAACGAGGAGGTTAGTCGATTCGAGTTGGGATCAACGCCTTCTTTATCGACAACATCACGTCATGTCGGATTCTTGTTCAAGAGCCTTGACGAAAAACAGTTGTACCAAGTA
Organism: Planctomycetia bacterium; assembly: GCA_025356615.1. Classification (GTDB taxonomy): domain Bacteria; phylum Planctomycetota; class Planctomycetia; order Gemmatales; family Gemmataceae; genus JANXSH01. The sequence continues at coordinate 3,502 of JANXSH010000892.1, forward strand.
CATCTGAATGGCTTTTTAGTCCACCGACTTGCTCCCTACGAAGGTTGGTCGGCTTTCCAGAAGGAAGCCTCCCGGTTGTGGGCAATGTATCGAACCGTGGTTCGTCCGCAGAAAGTGACCCGTCTTGCGGTGCGGTACATCAATCGCTTCGACATTCCGCCAGGGGCCGAGATGAAAGAGTACCTCCGCACCTCGCCGGAAATATCGCCAGACATCCACCAAGGTCTGTCTGCTTTCTTCATGAATGTGATGATTCCTCAAGCTGATATTCAGAGTACAGTCATCTTGAACGTGGCAGCGGTGCCACCCGTTCGGGAGGGCGTGGTCTCCATCCTACTCGACATCGATTTGTACCGTGAAAGTGCTATCGAAGATGACGACGGGCAACTCTTGGGGTTGCTGGAACAACTTCGCGCCCGGAAGAACCAGATATTCGAGGCTTGTATCACGGATCGGATGAGGGAGGCGTTCCGGTAATGGCGACACTAACCGCACCCACGCCGGGTATCCATAGAGGTCTTCTAACCATCGATCCTGATTCATTCCCCAAATCTCAAGGTTCCGACGGGCAACAGATTCAGCAGATCGCCGTGGCGGCGGAAGACCATTGGAAGGGGCGCAAAGGCGAAACCCAGGCCAAGAAGATCCACCTGTCCGCCCTGCTAGAAAAGGTCGAGGGCTTCGGGAACCTTCAGGCCGGTTGGAATGGCCGGAGATCGCCTGCGCCGACCCCCCAAGCTATCGAGGCAGCCCGTTTCCTCATCCGAAGGATGGTGGAGCAAGACCTCGACCCAACTCGCTTGGCCCCCTCCGCCGTCGGCGGTGTCGGTGTGACACGCCGTGTGGACGATCGCATTGCTTACGTCGAGTGCTACAACGACGGGAGCGTTCATGCGATCTTCTCCGACGACAAGAGTGAGGGAGAAACCCACCGCGTCCGGCTCGATCGGACGAGCGTCATGCACTTCCTCGGCTTGATGGGAGCCTACCTCAATGGCTAGCCTCCCAGCAGGCATGAAGGCACACAAGCGTGGACCAGTTGACGACTTCGACGAGGACGAGCCGCTGTACCGGGCATTTAGGGAGCAGGATCTCGATGGGGATAAAGTGTCGATCGACGCGATCGAGTTGCCCGATATGTCCGTGAACCGTGGGAGATTCGGCCAACCATACTGGCTGCTCCATCTCGGCATCTGGGAAGGCTGCGGCGTTGCGGCGTTCGAGGTCAGAGACGCCAGGTATAGCTTCCCCCACCTCGGAGTGATCCACTATCGATTCGATGTCGTGCATACGCCTACCCAGGACAACTACCCCCACTCCGAGATCTACGCCTATGAAGGCGAACGACATATCAAAACGCCCGAACGAATGGACCCCACGGTTCACCTGAGATATCGGAATCGCCTCCGGCAACGCCTGCGAGTGGTCATCAGGCCGGGGGAATACACAGCGCCGGAGTAGCTTCCTGGGTGGCGTCACAACGCCTTCCGCTGGCGCTCCAGCTTGCGAACGAACGCCGCATGCGGGCGCGAGGCGAGGCCCTCCTCAGTGACACGGCGGACCTTCGCGGAGTCGAGGTCGAGCAATGCCTCGGCATGGATCCACAGGCCGGGAAAGACTTTCGATCGGAGGACGCCCTTTTTGTCGGGAGACAATTGGGTGTCATCGGGGAAGTGGAACCAGAACAACTCGCGCGACTCGACACAGACGACCAGGTACTCGATCACGCCCGCATTCTTGTAGGCGTCGCGCTTGGCGTGCAAGTCGATGGCCCTGCTGCTGACGGCGATCTCGGCGACCAGCTCGATTGCGCCACCGACGTATCGATCCTGATCGCGCGACAGCCCGCCGTAATCGGGCAGGATGCGTAATCCGAGGTCGGGTTGCGGCTCGTCGTCCTCGCTCAGGATCGTGGTCGCGTTGTGTAGCGCCTGCGTGCCAGGAGTGGCCCGACGATACAGACCCAGGATGAAGCCCACTTCGTCATCATAGTCGGAGTGAGGAAGCGATAGAGGAGAAGCCATGTAGACGATGCCTCCGACGAGCTCGAACTTGACGTGGTCGGGATATTGCAGGTAGCGGCGGTGGAACTCCGGCTGATCGAGGCGGTCCCCGTTGCACAGTAGCGGCATCCCGTTCATCAGGTCTTTCGTCCTACTCGGTGTCGTCAATGCGCTCATCTCGTTGGCCCTCCTCGCAGCATTCTACCCGATCCCCCCAAGGCGATCAATAATCTCTGGTGCCTCCTGCTTGCCGGAAGAGCGTCATTGGACGACAATCACCGACAGGCTTATCCCCCGCGTAACGATCGATGGCGGTCTCGCTCATGTCGGCCCCGAATGATGACGCTCCGAGTCTGCACGAGGTGCTGCGGGATGAAAGCCCGTGGCGGTCGCCGCTCCTCGGGATCGCCGGCGCGTTCACGGCGGGGATCGTCCTCGATCGCTTTGCCCCCGTCGGCTACGGCTTCAGCCTGTTGGCGGCGGGATGCGCCTTGCTCGCGTTCGTCGTCGCGCAGGTCGGCGGGAAGACTCGGCTCGCGATGGTCTACCTCGCGCTGGCTCTGGTGGCGCTCGGGGCGGCACACCACCACTATCGTCACCTCCTCGCCGACGACGACATCGGCCACCTCGCGGGTCGCAAACCCACCCCGATCCGACTCGTCGGCGTCCTCGAGGAGGAGCCTCGGCGGATGAGCGGTGATGCCGACTCGAGTCCGTCGTCGCTCCTGCGGTCTCGGCCCCGCTCGGCCTCGGCGACGACCATTCTCAGCGTCGTCGCGGTCTACGAAGAGGGCAAGCGACGACCGGCCTCGGGCAGCGCCCGGCTCGTCGTCGCCGGGACGACGGATGCCATCCTCCTCTCGGGGCTGCACGCGGGCGACGAGATCGACGTGCGCGGGCAACTCCTGGGCATCGACCCGCCCGCGAATCCGGGGGAATTCGACACCCGGCTCTACTGGGCCGATCGCGGCGTCCACGCGGTCGTCCGCGTCAAGCAAGAAGGGGAGGCGATAACGCTCCTCCGAACCGGCTGGCACCTGTCGCCGAACGGCTGGATGGGCCGAATACGCGAGGCGGGGCATCGCCTGCTCGACGAGCGGCTCGCCGACCATGCCGGGGCGCGCGGCCTGGCCCGCGCCTTGCTCCTGGGCGAAGGCGCGCCCATGACTCCCGACGAATGGGCGAAGTACGTCCGAACGGGCGTCATCCACGTCCTCGCCATCTCGGGGCAACACCTCGTCGTCGTGGCCGCCTTCCTGTGGATCATTGCCCGGCTTTTCCGCATCCGTCCCCGCTCCGCCGCCGTCTTCGTCACCCTCATCCTCATCGGCTACGCGCTACTGACCGGAGGTCGGCCCCCCGCCATGCGTTCCGCCGTTGGCGCTGCGGTCCTGTGCGGCGGGATCCTGCTGCGCCGACCCATCCTCCCTGCGAACCTGCTGTCGGCCGCGTGGCTAGTCGTCGTCCTGTTGCAGCCGGGCGACGCCTTCGACACGGGGAATCAGCTCTCCTTCACCTGCGTCGCCATCCTGGCCTGGATCATTCCCGTCGTCCTGGCACGCCCGAACGATGAGATGGAGCGCCTCATCGACTCGACGCGCTCCCCCGTACAGAAATTCCTCCGCTGGGCAGGGGGACTATTCCGCGACAGTTACCTTCTCACCGGAGTCATCTGGCTCGCCATCCTGCCGTTGGTCGCCTGTCACACCGGGCTGATCGCCCCGGCGGGGCTGCTCCTGGGGCCGCCGCTCGGGTTCCTGACCTCCGTCGCCCTGCTGTTCGGCTTCGCCCTCCTGCTCGTCGGCGGCTGGGCGGGGCCGCTCGCCGTGCCGCTGGTCCACGTCGTCGCCTGGTGTCTCCTGGCCTGCGAGTGGCTCGTGGATCGGGCCGACGCGGTGAACCTGCATCTGCCGATCGGCGTGTTTCCCTGGTGGCTCGCCACCCTGTCGAGCGTCGGACTCTGGTTGCTCTTCGTCGAGCCGAGGTTACGCCTGTCGCGCCGATGGCTCCTGCCCGCTGGTCTTGCCTGGCTGTGCCTCGCGCTCGTGGCGATGCCCGGCGCTCGGGCGACCGGAGAGCTACGATGCACGTTCCTCGCGGTCGGTCACGGCAGTTGTGTCGTGCTGATCTTGCCCGATGGTCGGGTCGTCCTGCACGACGCGGGGAGCCTGCGCGGACCGGATGTCGCGTCCCGGATCATCGCGCCGTACCTGTGGTCGCAGGGCGTCCGGCGCATTGATGACGTGATCCTGTCCCATGCCGACCTCGACCACTTCAACGGCCTTGCGGGTTTACTGGAGCGTTTCCCCGTGGGCCGAGTATTGCTCTCGGAATCGTTCGCGCGAAAGGACAACCGACCCGTGCGGGCGACCCTCGACCTATGCGAGCGCCACGGCGTGCCGGTTGTCACGGTGCGGCGCGGCGACCGCCTCGACCTCGACGCGGCGCAACTGACGGTCCTCCATCCGCCCCCGGACTTTGGCGGCGCGAACGAGAACGCCCGCAGCGTTGTCGTCGAAGTGCGCCACGCGGGCAACACCATCCTCCTGACCGGCGACCTCGAAGGCGAAGGACTCGCCGAGTTGCTTCGCCAGTCGCCCCGGCCAGCCGATGTCATGCAGGCTCCCCATCACGGCTCGCACCGGCTGGATGTGCGGCCGCTATTGCAATGGGCCACCCCCGGCCTCGTTGTCTCGGGGCAGGGGCCGTCGCGGCGAGTCGGCGGGGGGCCGACCTTGTACGAAGAACAGGGTGTTCCGCTGTGGACGACGCACGATCACGGCGCGGTGACACTCACCAGCCGGGCCGGATCGCTGTCGGCACAAACGTTTTCGACCCGACTGGTGCGGCCGCTTTCCGCTGCCCCCTGAGCCATTGGTATCTCCCTTGCCAGCGATTTGGGCCAAGAAAGAATGACTGGCGGCGAACAGGCGAAAC
>JANXSH010000917.1 GCA_025356615.1 Planctomycetia bacterium
CTCTTGCCGAAGACGATGACCATGACCAGCGTCGTGACGAGCGGCCTCAACACGGCCCAGGCGATCCCGACCACGGTTTGCTTGTAGCGAATCAGGATGTCGCGCCAGACGAGGAAGTAGATCAACTCCCGCTGCCGCCACATGTCGCGCCAATACTGCGCCCCGCTCCCGTCGCTACGGATGATGATTTCGTCGGGAAACTGAATAGAACCGGCCCCGATCGTACTAGCCATCGGTCCCCCCACTCGTTCTTCGCGAACTCCCTACCATCGTGTCGCCTCATCGAGCCAACCGTTCGCGTCGCCCTATTGGCAAACAGGCCGAGACGGATCCTCGAGCCGCAGAGAAGGTGGAAGTCTTGGGTGGTCGAACAACGGATCCCGTTCCTCGAGGGTGGAACGGGCGTTCGGGGGCTTCCTCCATGCCAATGCCGGGATGAAGATATTCGATTCGCCCAGTCCCCTCAATACCAATCAGGGATTTCCCTGGCAGAGACGGCGCGATATCATCTCATCACCTCATCGGAACGAGAGTCTCGACGATGACACCACGACGCCATTCTTGTCTGCCCCACTTGGAGAGATCGGCTCAATGGCGAAACGACCTCCGATCCCGGCAGATCTAGAGCGTGCGATATTGATCGAATGTGGGCATCGATGCGCTATCCCAACCTGTCGGCAGGTGCCTCTGGAGATTTCCCACATCCAGCCCTGGTCCAGGTGCAAGACTCACGCATTCGAGAATCTGATCGCCCTCTGCCCGACGTGTCATACGCGATTCGACAACGGGGACATCGACCGCAAATCGATGCGTATCTACAAACTCAATTTGTTTCTCGTCAACAGTCGATACGGAGACCTAGAACTGAGGGTGATTCGGACCTTCGTGATGGATCGAGCGATCGACACTTTTTGGTGGTTCGTGGACATGGAAATCATGCTCCTATACTTACTTGGAGACGGTGTCTTGAAAGCCACGAAGCAGGAACGCCTTGTCGGCGGACTCGTGCAGCAACTCTACAAGCTCACTGTCAAAGGCCATGAATACATTGCCCAGTGGCCAACGATTCGAGGTACTCGACATGGATCAGAAACTGGTAGATATCGACGAGATGGAAATGGCCGATGGCTGGCCGCTACGCATCGAAGAGGCCCAGGGACAGACGACCTATCTAATTGGTGGCAAGCTCTATTCCCGGATCCGATACGGAGAGGAAGGCCAGGACTGGGGGGCCGACAAGCGACCTTGCCATGATTGCGCCGTGGCGAAAGGGCAGTTCCATGTCCCCGGTTGCGATGTGGAGCGGTGCCCGAACTGCAAAAACCAAGTGATCTCGTGTGAGTGCCCTTACGATGAGGAAATCGGAGACCCAACGAATAGGGGATAGGCACATTCCCCCGACGCCGGATCTTCCGGCGAAGTGAACACGGGGAATTAGCACATGGATGCCCCCAGCGGTTCTTCCTTCGGGGAGGCCGGCGCGGTATCATCCTCTCTGGATCACTTCGGGAGGATCATCGATGGAACTCATCTCGCTGCTGCTCGCCACACTGTTCGTCGCCCCGCCGGTGTTGGCCGAACCGGACCCGGAGCCGGGGATGGGCCGCGATGCGTATAGCGATGCGCTGCCCTTCGGGGCGGTGGCGCGATATGGGACTCTGCGCTATCGGGGCGGCTTCGCAGGCGGCGTGGCGTTCAGCCGCGACGGCAAGACGGTCATCAGTGCGGGGGCGGGCAATAACCTACACTTCTGGGAGACAGATACGGGGAAACTCGTCCGCAAGTACGAGGCGTTTTCCTCCTACAACCCTCAGTTCGCCGTTTCCCCCGACAGGAAGCTGATCCTGACGGGCAACTGGAATGAACACGAGTTGAGTCTGAGAGACCTGGAAACCGGCAAAATCATCCGTCGATTGACCGGGTTGAAGAAGTTTCCCGGCAGTCTTCAGTTCTCGCCTGATGGCAAAATTGTCGCGGCATGCGACTATCACGTCGGCTCGGCCGTCGTCTGGAACGCGACGACGGGGAAACTCCTCGCCCGCCTCCAGATGGGTCGATTTGGGCGCTCATGGCAACAAGAAGCTTTCAGGCTTGCCTTCAGTCGGAACGGCAAGTATCTCGCCGTCGGCCACCGCGAGGTCATGATCTTCGAAGTAGCAACGTGGAAGCATGTCTCATCACTCCAGGGTTTCGACGCCAGTATCGAATCCATCGCATTCATAACGGACGATTCCCAGGTAATCACAGGGGCCGATGACCGAACGTTACGTCTTTGGGATCGGCGCACCGGAAAGCAGATCCGCCGTATCGCGGAGGGTGCCCACGGCAGTTTCATCGTGACCAGAGATGGGAAGACGGTCATCGGTAGCGATATGCAATGGAGGCTGACGGCCTGGGATGTCGAAACGGGTAAGAAGATTTATCGGGCCTCGACGGACAGTTTCGCTACCGGGCTGACTCTGTCGGACGACGGGACACGGATCGCGGGCCATTACAACCAGACCGTTCTGGCCTACGACGCCCAAACGGGGAAATGCCTCACCCCGATGCTGGAAGCGTTGACCGACCCGCGTATGGTTGCATTCTCGCCAAATGGCAAGTTTCTCGCGATCGCTTACGGCGGGAATGACTATCGTCTTTGGAACATCCAGTCCGGGCAGGTGTCGCGTCTGCCGAAAATGGACATCGGCGTCTCGTGGGCGATCCGCGTCAACGAAGCCCAAGAAGTGTTCGTCTTCGGTAGTATGCCCAAAACGGGATTGGAGACGTGGAATCTGACGGCCAAGCGAAGGATCGCCTCGCTTCCGAACGAGGAGTTCTTCAGCCACGCTTCTTTCGCGAGAGACGGGCGAGTTTATGCGTCGAGTAACGAATTGATCGAATGGAATCCTTGGGCGAATCGGATCGAGTGGCGGAGACCCCTGGTTCGGAAGGGCGCATCGAGGAATCTGCTGCTAAGCGCGGATGACCGCATCTTATTGACATGGGGCGACGGGGAAGTGAAGTCGTGGAGTGCGGTCACGGGCAAGGAACTCTCGAACCTGACCCTGGACCGTCGCGACCACCCCTTAGCCCTTTCTCCCGACGGTAAGCACTTCCTGACAACGGGAGACTCTGGCACTCACCTCCGGGAGATGCGAGCGGGCGAGAGCGCCCATGATTTCGCGGCAAAACAGGTCCGGTCCGCCGCCTTCTCGCCGGACGGTCGCTTGATCGCGGTTTCTGACGGCTTCGGCGCAATCCAGATTTGGGACGCGAAGAGTATGAAACGAATCCGCCGCATCTCGGGTCACCGCGACGTTGTTACGAACGTACTCTTCTCCCCCGATAGCCGATACCTCGCTAGCGTCTCCATCGACACGACGGTCCTCGTCTGGGACGTGCGCAAGGTCGCCCCCGGAGGCAAGTGACACCCGACTCCTGTTGCGGAGACCGCACATGATCGAATTAACGCGAGATCAGCGACGACTACTCGAATCCGGCGGTGCCGTGGACGTAACCGACGACACGACCGAGCTTCCGTATGTGCTGATACGGAAGGACATCTTCGATCGCGTGAAGGGAATACTGGAAGACGACCCGCGCGAGGCATATCCAGCCGTGGACCGGGCATTCGCCGAAGGGTGGGACGCGCCAGGCATGGACGAATACGATCGGTACGAGGAGTTGAGGCCATGAGCGTGAGCCGGGGTGATGTCGTCCTTGCCTGGTATCCTTTCGCCTCTGGTGCAGGCGGAAAGCGTCGTCCATGCCTGGTAGTGCAAAAGCGACATAGATAACGCCCGGCTATCCAATACGGTGGTGGCGCAGATCACTTCCAACTTGCGGGCGGCATCCGAGCCAACACAATTGCTGATCGAGGTGACTGCGCCGGAAGGACTCCAATCGGGCCTATTGCACGATTCGCTGGTATCCTGCAATAACCTGGCGACCATCGAGCAGGGGTTGATCGACCGCAGCATCGGCTCTCTGCCGGTTGTGACGATGGCGAGGATCAGCGACTGTTTGAAGGCTGCGCTCGGAGTCCCATGAGACCCGCCTGATGTAGAAGGGGCGATCACGCCGCCCGCGTCAAATGCGTCCGCAGCTTCCGTATCGCCTTGTACTTCTCGTCGCTGACGCGCTCGACGGGCATCACGACCTCGTCGGCGATGTCCTGCACGCTCCAGCCCTCGAAGCTGAGTCGGATGATCCGCTTCTGCCGGGCGGATAGCACCTCTTCGGCGGCCCGGCTCACCTCTTCGCGCTGCTCCGCGAGCTGCCGGTCGTTGCCGGGGCGCGGGTCGGCGGCCACCTCGACGCCGTCGGCATACCGCCGCGCGCGCTGGACGCGCTTCTTGACGGCGTCGATGGCGCGGATGAACTCGCGGCGCTCGTCGGCGTCGATGCGCAAGGTGTGATCCCAGCGCGTCGTCGGGATGCGCTCGAGCAGCCGGCGGAACACTTCTTGGGTGCAATCGCCCCAGGCGTCCATCGGCAGGCGTGCGTTGCGCCAGCAACTCGTGCAGTACCGTCCGATATCGTTGACCGCGCGCGGGTTGATCTCCGCCGCGTCGAGGGAATTCGCGCCGAGTGCCGACAGGGCCGTGCCAAGGAAGACCGCCGCGACGGCCCGTTTGGTCGAACTCGAACTACCAGGGGTGGACATTCGTTCTCATCTCCGGGTGAGACGATTCAACAGAAACCTGCAAGAGATGGGACATCTCGCGTTCCCTCTCTCGCCAGGGGGACATATTTTTCGCCCCGATTTCATTCTACGCGGACATCGGGGCTTCCGTCACGCGCTCCAGGCGATCCCAGAAGTGGCGGACCGTTTCGACCGCCCCTCCGGGCAGTCCGCCACGCGCGTATTCGACGCAGGCGTGCAATCCGCCGAGTCGCGCGGCCTCCTGTTCCAGGGTCGGCAACTCCTCGCCGAGGCGGACGATGAACTCCTGGGCCGTCTCGTCGGGTCGGCGTCCGAGGTCACGCTCGTTCGC
>JANXSH010001010.1 GCA_025356615.1 Planctomycetia bacterium
GTGTACTGGAAATCGGAGACGCCGAGGGTAGAATGAGTCATGGTCGCACGGTGGTTGTGAGGTAGGTCGTAGTAACCCTATTCCTATCAACCACCTGCGGCTTTTTCACTCCCGCTTAACTTCGAGGCATTGGGCGTAAGCACGCCGGTGCAGGGCCAGCCCGGGAAGTCGGCTAGGTCCGAGCAATCAACCCGCATCGTCCTCGGAGAGGGGACGATCAGCGCGGGCCTGCACTGGCGTGCTTACGCATCGCCGCTCCGAAATGCGGGCAGCGACCCCGACGCGCAACTTCGAAACGCGCGAGCGAGCGTTACAGCGTCCCTCGCTAACACGACAGCGCGGGTTCTTGGCGGATTAATCGCCGTAAGCACTGTAATGATATATACTTATGTCGGCGAATTCCCGAGTCGAGACTATCGCATCCAATGTGCCTCATGTGTTGACCTAAGATATTGCAGCACAAAGCGTTATAGCGATAATTTCGGGGCAACATCCGCGCTGTAGTGCTAAGAAGAGTGGCGAGGAACTTATGAAACGGTCATCTTGTCATGCTATGCGGCGAGCTTCGCCGTCGCAAGAGAGACTCGCCGACCGGGTGTGACTACGGAAGTAGGCAAAGGAGAGGCGCTGCCCCAAGCCCAACGATTGCAATCGCTGGGCTTCGCCTACTTCCATAGTCACACCCTCGCCGACCTCGTCTCTACTTCCTCTTTTCCAGGTACTCGAGGTGGACCCGCGCGACCTCACCCATGTAGTTGAGTTTGTACTTCCCGCTCGCTTGTTTCAGGTGTTCGATCGCCTTTTTCTTCTCGCCGATCATGTCGTGATAGAGGCCCAGGTACAAGTGGGCGTAGAAGAGATTGGGCTTGCGTTGCTCCTCGGTCAGGTCGCCTGCCATCGCGGCCTTCATGATGTCCTCGGGCTTCTTCGTGCCCTTGAAGAGATCGTATACTTCCATCATCGGCACTCTGCGATCCTTGCCGATCTTCATGATGCCCTTCCGACCCTTCTCCAGGTTGTCTTTCTTGGCCGCACACATCAGGTGCCAGACAGCGTTTTCGACATCATTGGTATCGACCGCCTCATAGCCCTCGAATTGCTTCTTGCCCTCCTCGTACTTGCCGAGGTAGTACAGCACGATCCCCCGCTGCCAGTGGCCGTTCGCCTTCTTGGGTTCGAGTTTGAGATACTGGTCGAACTCGGCGAGGCTCTGCTTGAATTTGCTCTGCATGAAATAGCAGACGCCGCGCTCGTGATAGGCGATCGTGACGGACCGATCGCTATCGAGGCACGCCTCATACAGTTCGAGCGCCAGATCGTAGTCGCCTCTCTCGTAGGCGAGTTTCCCCTTTTCGAGCCGAATCAGGGCACCGGGCCGATCCTTCTTGTCGGCGGCGATCACGAAGCCCGTCAGGCAGACCAAGGCCAGACATGCGAGCCGAGTCATCTCTACATCTCCCAAGGAGGTTGCGGGTAGAACGATTCCAGAGATGATCTTATGAGGGAGTAGACGAGCGAGAAGGGCCGAAGGTTCTCACCTTCGCCCTTCTGCTGGCTCGCAACCGAGATCGACCGCTATTTGCCTGACCCATAGCGAATCGACAGATGTCCGATGTGTTCCGGGTTCGGGAGTGTGGTTTCACTTATAGGCGAGGAGGGCACAGGAGCGACGGCGTGATAGACTATCCCCAGGGCTTTCATTCTCACTAGACTTTCCACCCGATGTTGTCGATTCGCCGTGAACAACGCCTTCTGGTAGTCCTCGAACTTCGTGCCTTTCTTGGCGTTTCGCGGTACACTTCGCGTCATGACCAGGGGCGCTTCGGACTCTTCGAGTTCGGCCTTCGCCAGTTTCGGTTTCTTCTCGCCCTGGCTTGCGAAGACATCGATGTCGATCCAGCCCGTGCGGGCGCCGAGCTTGTTGTTCAGTCCCTTGGCCTCCTCCTTTCCCATTGCTTCGAAGAGAAAGAGTTGGGAGGCGTCGGCTCCCATGTAGAAGCCTTTGTAAGTGTCTGGTTTCCCGACCATCTCCGGGCCGAAGATCCAGCGACGACAGAGGTAGCTGTCGGCGTCCTCCTTGTCACAGGTACTCAGGCCATTCACCTTGAGGACGATGCCGAGAGCGCCCTCGTCGGCATCCGTCCGCTTCAGGTGCATCGTGATCTTCGTCCCAGGCGGGGCGGATGGCAGCTCGTACTCGGGAGCCTTTTGTCCGTCCTTCGTGGACTGAATCAACTTGATCTCTTGCTTCTTCCCATCGTAACGTACCTCGAAAGCGAATCCGGCGATGTCGTCGGGCGTGGCGGTGTCGTTCACGCCCTCTTCGCTCACCGTGCTACCCACCTCTCGACGCATCACCAGCCGGGAGGCCAATTTCGTCCGGTCCGATGGCTTGACCTTGGGAGACAGGGCCGATCGTGACAGGGCGAAATTATACCCCTGCTCGGCCAGCAGGGTGCGATCGATCGGCACGTCGAACTCATCGACTGTCTTCAGGACGACCTTGCCGTCCTTCCAACTCGTGCGGTCGAATGCCTCGATGATGACTTTTGATTTCGCGGGATTCTTGGGCGAATATTCCACCCGACCCGTAAGGAAGCAATCGACCCGAACCGGCACTCGATCCCAGGCGCGATCATATTTGGTCGCGAAGAGTTTGTCGAAGTCGGCCTTCTTGCCGAGGTAGTCGCCCACTTTGGCCTTGTTCGCCGTGCCCGCCGAGTCGCGGACGATGCCGAACGAATCCTCCTCGAGCGCCATGATGAGCGTGTTCTCGAGGCGGGTCGGCATGGACAGGGCGAGGGGGGCGGCGACGAAACTCGCCTCCCGACTTCCCTTCTTGACCACGAAGGGAAGGACGCCCACGTTCACTACCTTGTGCTTGCTGAGGTATTCGAGGATGGGACCAGTATTCTTGATGAGTTCACGGTCGAGTTGCCCGGCCCAGGCCGTCGAAATGTTACTCGACAGGAACGCCAGGGCGAGCGTCGTTGCGATTCCAAAGCATCGATTCCTTTTCATGGCGATTCTCCTCTTACGGTGTGAGACTGTTGGTTCCCCAAATCGTCCTTTTGGCGTGTCCCATTTCATCGGGCGGGGACCACGCGAATCGTCAGGCGGCTTACCAAACGGGGATTGGGGAATTCCTTCTCGTCGGGTGGCGGAATGCGGCTGATTTGGTCTTTGTCCACCACGATGATTTCCTTCTTCGCGACAAGCTCCTCGTCGGATTTGACCAGTTGGGTCTTGAGTTTCGCACTCTTCAGGAGCGCGCTGCGCAGGGCCAAATAGGAACCTCTCGCCTCCTTCTCTTTCGAGGGGGGCAATCCTTTGGACACAATGCTGGACTCCCTCGCTACGACGACGTTGCCTTCCTCGTAGACATCCAGATCGATCCGCCCTGCGGCGTCTCGATACTCCGCGCGGGCGGCACGGGCGTTGTCCCCGACGAGGACCACGAAGGGGCTGAGGTCGGTCGTCTTCTCTGACTTCGCATAGAAGCCCTTGATCCTGTAGAATTTCTTCGGCTCCGTGAGCCACTTCTTGCACCATTCCGGCTCTTCCGTTTGCTCGTTGATCGTGTTCAGTCCGTTGACCCGAACCGCTACTGCAAGCTTCTTTCCCGCCCGATTGGTGAGGCGAAATTCGATCTTCGCCTTGGGCGGTGGGCTGACGAGTATCCAGCCGCCGTCCTTCTTCTCGCATGACATCGGCTTGTCGTTGACGAATACCTGGAACACGATACCCGCGATGTTGTTCGGGTCGGCTCCCTCCCCGTCTTTGCGCCCGTTGTAGGAGGCGAGTAGGTGCTTGTCCTCCTCCTCTGCGGAAACGGTCGTATGGCTCGCGAGGGCCACTCGGTCGGCAAGCCGCAGGCCGATGTCATAGCCCAGATCGCGGAGGATGTTGCGATCCGTCGCCACGCTGAGGGTAACGATGGTGACCAGTTTCTCGGGCTGCTTGCGGTCGAACGACTCGATGGTCAACGTGGCTCGACCGCGATCCTTACTGAGTTCCAACTTGCCCGTCAGGAAGAGGTCCGGCTTGACTTGACTATCACCCCAAGCCAGCGGGTAGCGCATCTCGAACAGCTTCTCCCGCTCGGCGGGTTCCGAGAACCAGGGGCCGACCTTGGCTTGGCCTGAGACTTGCCCAGGGTCTCGAATGACGCCCATGAGGGGGGTTTTCGAGGGGCCGCAGTGAATGACGAGCAGGTTTTCGACGCGCTCGGCAAGAGAGCCGCACATCGGCGCGTCGAAACGAGGGGTCTTACCCGCTTCGTGGACGCGAAATTTCATCACGCCGACGTTCGTGATCTTGGCCTTTTTCAAAGCCTCCATCACGATCGGCATCTGTTCGCGGAGTTCATCATCCAACGTCCCCGCCCAGGATTCGGGGACGAGGAGGAGGGAGGAAAGGCACGCCAGGATGAGAGTCATTCGCATCCGTGAATCTCCACGGGACCCAGTTCGAGATACTCGTACTATCATCTACGGCGACAAAGCTGGCCTGTTACGCTCATGGCCCACAAAGGAGTGGAATCAGCGGCAGCTCTTGGGGGTAGAAGACCGCCGTCTGGGTGCCTTCTCTCTGCTCGAGTTTCTTTAGGAGCGTGGCCAAACTTTTTTCGATGGTGCCCCCGATCTCATGGGCGGAGACCTTCCGCTGGCGGCCCTTCTTCCCCACGGCCTCGGCTGGCGTGAGCGCAACCATGAGTCCTTGCGTGAACAGGCCGTTCTTCATGCCGGTGACTTTGGGGTTGGGTTCGATCGCTTCTTGGTCTCCCTTGCAGGCCGAGAAAATGATGTACCGTGCGCCGTCCGCGTTCAGGTCGCGCGTCGGACTGCTCCTCAAGATCGAGCCGGCACGGCAGGCGTCGAGGAGGACCAACTTGCGGCAATGAATCGCCTCGAACAGGGTACGCAGTTGGCGGGTCGGAAGGAGCGTCGATCGATCCGAAAGGTCGGAGTCGGAACAAATGTAGAAGAAACTGCCAGGCTCATACTCCCCCGCCTTGCTTTCGCGCGCATGGCCGTGGCCACTCAGGAACAGGACGAACAGGTCGTCCGGTTTGGCGTCTTTGCCAAGCTTCTGGATCTCCGCGATGATCTTCGCGGCGGTCGCCTCCTTATCGAGCAACAACTCTACCTGGACCTTCTCGAACAGACCACTATCTTTGTGCTGGCGTAGGATCTCGGTGACTTGCTCGGCGTCGGCCCGCGCGCACTTCAGGCTCGATATCTTGCGACCACCCTTGGCCTTGCTGTAATCGTTGATGCCGACACAAAGGGCATACAGGGTCCTCTTGCGTCGCGCGGGATCGTCGTAGTCGATCTCGAGAGGCTCTGCCTCGGCGCGACCGCCCGCGTCGTTGAAGGCGAGGAGGCGCAGGGTGTTCTTCCCCTGCCTGAGCCGGGCGACCGGGATCGTGACCTTGTCATCGACCGTCCCGTCGGCCTCTTTCTTCAGGGGAAACTCGAAGACGGAATCGTCGAGCCAGAGGACGACGCGCTTGATCGCTTGTCCGGCCTCATTGCCGTCTCGCGGGCGGACGACGATTCGCACGATCAGGTCGGTTTTCGGGTTGGGAGCCTGGGTGGGGCTGATGCGAATTTCCGGCGGCTCGATGTCCGCAACCTGCATTCGTTCCGGTGAGCCGAACGCCCCCAGTACGACGGGCCACACCTTATCGGGCCGATGCCTCCCCTTCCCGGCTGGCTCCCCGGATACACCCCGGAAACTCTCCAGCGGATAGAATCGCGGCGTGCCGGTGAACTCCTTGACCTTTCCCTTGTTGGGCCTCTCGACGTTGACGTGCCAGCCGACGAGTTGGTCGGCCCTCTCGCTGGCGTCGTAGTAATAGTCGCGCCAGCGCCATAGGATCCAGTCGCTGCCGGCCTCTTTTCGCGTGGGGAAGAAGCGCCACAATGGGCGCTGTTGGACCCGGCGCCCCCCCCACTGTTCCTTACCATTGTGACGCCAGACGATGATGTATTGACGCCAGGGTTGGGCCTGACTCAGCTTCTTGGTGATCTCGTCGAGGTCGCACATTTCGGGATTCGTTATCCGGAAATCGTACTTCGCCAGGCCGATCCGATAGGGATCGTAGACGAAGCCCTTTGCATTCGTCAGGAAATCGCTCGAGACCACCATGACGATCTCGTCGCCATCCGTCAGACCCAGCTCCCATAAGATGCTTCCTAGTTCGACCTTCTTGACGATCAATTTCCCGCTAGTCGGGTCGAGGTGTGCCCCCAGTTCCTTCTGGCCGCGCCAATCGACGAGACTCCAGCAAGCGATCGTCTGATCGCGCGAGGCGGTAAAGAGCAACTTCCCGTCCGGCGAAGCCGCGACCGACATGACCTCGCCTTCGTGGCCGATGAGGACGCGGGCCAGGCTCACCTTCCCCGGCGCGAGATCGTAGATGCTGGCCCCCCACTGATGGCCGACGGCCAAGCGGAGCGGCGTCCCGGTCTTGCGATTCGGCGGGATGAAGGTGTAACACCGAGGAATCTGGGCGACGGGGTCGTAGTAGAGTCCATTGCCTTTATCCAGGCGCGTCTCGTTCCCGTCGGGATCCATCACTTTCCAAAGGAAACCGGTCGCCAATAAGCCGGTCGCTCCCTGGACGACCGTCCAACCGCCGTAGGTCGAGAGGGGAAGGTGCAGCTTGACATCCTTCGGTGCTGAAGTCGTGATGGCATGCTTCACTCCGTCGAGGGGGAAGACGCGCCAATCACCTGCGGCGCGATCGTTCGGATTCTTCGGGGTGGTGTTCATCTGCTCTCGCCAGGCAAGAGACTTCCCGTTCGCAGTCGTGGCGACCCCCCAGATACAGCTGCCAGGCGTGCGGATCGTATCCAGGGCGGATGCCTTGGCGTAGTCCCAGAGGCGGACTTCATGGTTCAGCCCCCCCGCCGTGGCGAGTTGGCCGACGTGGCCGGGGCGGAAGGCGATGTTATCGACCTGATAGCCGATATCCATTGCCTTGGGGGTGATCCAATTCCCCTTGCGAAGGGAGTAGACGTGGACGCCGCCCCCTGTCACGCGATGGAACTCCTGCTCCTTCGCCGGTAGGGCGCTGACCTCCGCGTACCCCACCGCGATGAGCTTACTCGTCTCATCGAAGGCCAGCGCACGCGGGTAGCGCTCGCCCGCCCCAGGAGCGGCGATTTCGTAGCGGGCTTCTGCGGCGTCGTCGCCGTCCTGGCGGAGTTTACGGTAGTCGATGAGTCGAACATTGACCTTCTCGTCACTGTCCTTCTTTTCGCCTTCCTCGACGAGTTCCGCGATGCCGGCCAGCCAGCGCCGATCCTGGCTCAGGGTGACGCGGAGGAGCGAACCTAACCGGAACGACCGTTCGCGAGTTGGCGACTTCCCCCCCGAGCGAACGTTCCACTCCCGAATCCGTCCGTCCTGGGTGACAAAGAGAACCGTGTCGTCGTCGAGGAACTGGACGAAGATAGCGCGATTGGTCTTGCCGGGAGACCCCGGCGCGAGTTTGACGATTTCCTTTTCACCCTTGCTGAGGTTCCACGCGAACAGTTCGCCGGATCCCGTACCGTAGACGACGAAATCGCCTCGTGGGGAGAAAGCGATCGACCAGGTGACATTTCCCGTCGGAGGATTCTCGATGATGTGTTCGATCGCGCCAGTGGACCGATCGAGGACGGCGACCATGCCCGGCTTCATCCCATAACCGGCGATCGCTATCTTGCGCTCGTCCCTGGAGAGCGCGAGGGCGTAGATGCCCCCGAGCTGCTCGCGGAAGATCGGCCAGCGGAAGACCTTCGACTGATGGCTGGAGAAAGACTTCGGGCCGACCGGCCAGGTCCGCACGACCTTGTCATCCCCGGCAGCGAGCAGTTGCTTGCCGTCCTTCGTGAAGACGAGAGCATCGCAGGTCGCGTGTCGAGCACCCGTTTCGATCACGATCCCCGGCGTCGTCAGGAAGCGTCGGTCCTGGGCCTCGGCCCGAAACGGCACGATGAGTAGAGAGATCACGGCGACGAATGGGAGATGCCGTGCGAGGAGATGGATAAGATGAACCAGTTGCATGGGCGATTCTCCATCGAAAATACCCGATTGATTCGATTGGAGTATTCTAGTCATCTCCAGCGATCCGGGACAAGGAATTTTCTCGATCGATTCCCCGAATCGGAGGCTTACCTAAGTTCTCTGGTCTTCCTTCACAGACCAACCCGATCTCTCTGTATTATTTCAGTCCAGTCCTTTGTCGAATCGGAATTGTCTCGTCCTCCGTCGGGCCGATTAAAATCTTTGTTGCTACTCGATGAAGAATCGAAGGCAAAGTATTCTCTCCCTTCGAGAAGGGACCGGACATTCATGGATGAATGGTCCGATGTAGCCTTTCCGACGCAGCGATGCGACCCTCGATCGAGCAAGATCGGGCGGTTCGAGAAATCGATGCGACGAGTCCCCTCCGGCCACCACGAAAGGATTTCGCCATGCGTTGGTCCATTGTCGTCCTCAGCATGAGCCTCGTTGCGGCTCTCACGAGCGTCAGTCACGCTCAGACCTATTCGACTGCCCCTCGCTCGCAGAGTGTCACCTATCCCGGTCCCTATGCCCCAGGCTGCGAGACGCCCGGAATGCCCTCCTCGTCGATTCCCTCGATCGGCTCTGGAATCCCCGGCACAGGCTCGACGCCTGGCACAGGCTCGACCCCCGGTTCCACCCCTGGTGGTGCTGATGGTGGAGCGGGTGCGGGTGCCGCTGCCGCTGCTGCTGCCGCCGCTTCGCCCTCCGCCTCGAGCGGTCAATCAGGCTCGGATTCCCTCGCGACCGCCGCGCCGCACATGATCGGCGATATCATCGGCTATGGCTCTGGTAGGAATCATCGCGGCTCCCGCGCTCCGATCACCTCCCGTGGGCCGTTCAAGATTTCGGAGAACGAATCGCCCCGACCGACCGACCGCGTCTTCGCCGCGTTCAATTACTTCAACGGCGTCAAGACCGGTGCCTCGACCAACGACCTCTACCGAGGCGTCGTCGGCTTCGAGAAGACGGCTCTTGACGGAAACGCCTCCTTCGGCGTCCGCGCTCCGGTCCAGACCAGCAGAGGCACCGTCGATGGCTTCGGCGATGTGAGCATCATCACCAAGTACGCCTTCATCAACGACACCCAGACCGGGACCGTGGCCTCCGGTGGCCTCGTCCTCACCGTCCCCACGGGCCGATCGTTCACGATGCCCGACGGGCACAAGCTCGACGGGTTCCTGTTCCAGCCCTGGGTGGGCGGTATCGCCGTCATGGGTGACGCCTACGCCCTCGGCTTTTCGAGCCTCATCGCTTCCACGGACAGCAGGGATCCTTCCCTCGGCTACACCCTGGACGTGGGCGTCGGGTATCGGGTCTACCAGAGCAACGCGGATGACTTGATTACCTCGATCACGCCGACGATCGAAAGCCACTACACGACCTCGTTCGGCAACAACCGTAATTCTGACAGAGTGAACGTGGGCGACCAGGTCATCCTCACGGGCGGCGTCCACCTCGGCTTGATGAATCAGGCGTACCTGACCATCGGCGGGGCGGTCCCGATCACGGGCGGCCGGCTGAACGACTTCGAAGTCGTGGCCCAGTTCAACTTCCGCTTCTAAGAGAAGAAAGACGATCTAACCACAGAGGCACAGAGGGCACAGAGAAATACACAGAACGAAGTGAGAGTGAATACGGCGAGCGGGGCGTGTCAACACCCTGTTTTTCCTCTCTCTTCGTTCTGTGTATTTTTCTGTGCCCTCTGTCTAGGGTTTAGGAGTTATTTTATCGGCGCAAACCCAAGCCGGCAAAGGAGGAACGATATAGTCTCCTTGCCAAGTCTTTGAAAAACGTGCCCTCAGCGAAGCAGTTTGCGTCGATCCACGCTTACTGAACAAAC
>JANXSH010001058.1 GCA_025356615.1 Planctomycetia bacterium
CTTCCGCCCTCTCGGCTATCCTGAAGAGACTCACCACGCGATGGAGGCTTCAGGGTGGACGACCGCTACACACCGATAGAACTCTCGGCCGGGCAGGCGCTGCTGGGATACCTCAACTTCTCCGACGGTCGGCCCGACCCGCGATGGCAGAAGTTGCTCAACGACGCCTTCGCGTCCCAGGCGCGGGCCGGGCGAACCCGGCCCTGGGACGCCCTCCTCGCCGCGATGGGCGAGGCGCTAGCCCGGCTCGAGGCCGGCGGCGGGGCGGCGTTCCGCGATACCGCCCAGGCGCGGGCGGTCCTCTCCCTGACGACGGAGACGCTGCCGGCGTATCGCCGCCATCATGCGGACCTGCTCGTACACCTCGACGACGCGGAGTTGTTCGGGCCGATGTTCCTGGCGCGGGTCTTCGAGACGTGCCTGCAACTGCTGCGACACCCGGAAAGCCCGACGGCGGACCTCGTGGTCGCCCGCCTGAACGATTTCGTCGGACATCGGCCCATCGCTATGCTGGAGACTCGGCCCCAGGGCGAGCCGTATGAACACGAGCGCCATCGCCCCATGCCGTTGTTCCTGCGCGGCGGGGGGGCGGCGTTCGGGCGCTACCAGGCCGTCGTCGAGCGGACGCTGGAGATGCTTCGCACGACCGACGCGGGAGTCCTCGCCGAGTCGTCGTTCGACCTCGACCAGCTCGAGGAACTCGCGCTCGACCTGCGCGCCTACGACCACGGCCACCCGGTCAATCGCCGACCGAACTACGTCTTCGGCGAGTGGGATCCGCACCACATCGACAACAAGGGGCGATACTCGCGCTACGTCATCCGCAAGATCACCCTCGACGCGCTCATGGATCGAGTCGAGACCGCGTTGCCCCTCGACCCGGTCGAGCGCCTCACCGAGGGCGCTGCCGTCCTCGCGGGGACGATCCTGATGGCGGCGGGCGTCTCCGGTTGGGGGCCGGGTGCCCACGACTCGATGACGACGCTCGCGGTGTTGTTGCCGCGCATCGCGCGCTACCGCGACGTGTTCTACGCCCAGTTGCTCGAGCGCATCCACGGCCCGCACGCCGACCGGCTGCGCCAGGAGCGGGAGACGACGCGGCAGCCGTTCGGCGCGGCGCGGCAGCACCTCAACGCCTACCTCGCCCGGCACCGGGCCACGCAGATGCAGCAGCGGCACCTCGCGCTGCTGTTCGGCGAGATGGGCTACCCCGCCGCCAGCCTCGCCGAGGCCCGGCGCATCCACACCGTGTCCGTCCGTTTGCAAAGCGAGATCCTCAGTCGCATTCATGCCGGGCAGGTCCACGGCGACCACGGCCGACTCGAGCGTGCGACGACTCTGCTTCCCGAGATCGAGGACACCCTGCGCAGGGGCATCGCTTGCGGGGCGTTCGCCGACCCGTGGAACATGCTCGGCTTCCAGGGGTTGTTCCCGCTGTCCGCCGCGCGCGAGGACGCCATCCGCGACGGTCGGCTCGAGGAACTCGTCCACGCCGTCGAGCAGATCTTCTCGCTCTACGCTCGCCTGATGAGTGAGGCGGCGGCGGCGAATGAACCGGCCCTCGTCACCCGACTCGGCGACGAGATGGAGAAGTTCGCGGCGTGGTGGGATCCGTTCGCCGGCGCGGAGGTCAGCGACCTACGGCGGGTGCATGGTGGCGAGGCGGTCAACTCGGCACGCAACGTCGCCTCTGCCCTCGCGGCCTGGCAGGGACGGGGGGACGCGGGGTCCGACCTCGCGTTCTGGCGCGACCGCATCGACGATTTCGAGTCCGCCCGCGCCTTCGCACTGGTCGTCGAAGCGCTGCTCGCCCGGCAAGCCCACCGCGCGGCGCTCGGCCTGTTGGCGAGTTGGCTCGGCAGGGCCGGCGTCACTCCGCTCGAGGACGGCAACCACTCGTTCCACAACCTCGCGCTCCGCTGGATGCTCACGCTGACGCGCGCCGCGCAGGCCGAACGACTCGACCCGAACAAGAGGGCCGACCTCGTCACGCGATTCTTCGACCTCGCGGAGGCCAACGCCGACGACCTGTGGCAGGCACCGCGCCTGTTCGAGTTATTGCCCATGCCGCGCGAGATCGACGGGGACGAAGTCGAATCGGAGGACGACGACCCGTTCCGTGCAGCCTACGAGGGTCTCATCTACGAGGACAGCACGGACAACGAAGAGGGCGCGGTCTCCGACGGCACGCCGAAGGGCGTCTTCGACCTGGAAGACCACCACGAGCGGCTCGAGAAGCACCTGCGATTCCTCTCGACGCTGGCCCGGCTGTGGCAGATCGCCGCGCGATTCCTGACCCAGTCGGGGCGTGCCGTCCCCGAGAGTTGGGAGACCACGGCCCGGCGCAACCGTCAGGGGCTTCTCGAGTTACTCGACACGCTGCACTCGCACCCGTTGCCCGAACCGGCGGGCGATTCCGATTCGCTCATCGAGTACGACCGAAGGCGCGTCATCAAAGAGCAGCTGATCTACGCGACGATCAACACCTGCCTCGACACGTCGCTCGCCGTCGGCGCGCTGGGCAACGCCATCAACGAGAGCGACGCGCCGCCCTGGCATGCCGAGGCGGTGGCCCTGGAACGTGCCTTGTTCGATGGCGACGCCGGCAAGGCGCGGGCCACGCTCGATCGCTTCGTGAAACTCTTCCGCTCGGAGCCGCTCCTGCTCACCCCGTTGAGCGAAGGCCCCGGCGGGGGCGAGCCGCGCGCCATCTTGCGCGTCCGCATGTCCCAGGCCGTGTTGCGGTCTCTCCTGGCGAACCTCTCGCGCCTGGGGCTGATGCGCGAGACGTATGAACTCCTGCGGACCGCGCGCGGCATGGAGCAGACCCAGCCGACGCGCGGCCGGGGCGTCACCGAGTTCAACCACTTCTTCCAGTCGGCCTACCAGAGTGTCGTCGAGAACGTCGTTCGGTCCTCGAGCGCCTGGCCCGACGACGAGTCGAGCGACGGGCAAATCGTCGATATCCTCGAGCGACTGACCGCCCCGTTTCTCGCCCTGTGGATCGAACACAGCCGGACCCTCCAACTCTCCGTCCTCGAGAGCGTCACCGAGGATGCCGAGTGGAAGGCACTCACGGGATTCGTGCAGCGCTACGGCGGTGAGTTGTTCCACGCGCGCTTCATGACGCTGGGCAACCTGCGCGGCATCCTCCATCGCGGCGTCCGCGCCTACCTCGACTACTTGCAGGAGAACGACGACCCGCTCCACCCGCTACGCCTCCTCGACGACCTCGACGGCGCGGTCCGCCGGGACGAGGCCGTCAAACGGCTCGAGTTGGTGTTGCAGGCCGTCATCGAGAACTACGAGGAATACAAGGACTACAACACGACGACGACGCAATCCGACTACGGCGAGAACCTGCACGTCCTACTCGACTTCCTCCGCCTCAAGTCGCAGTACGACCGGCACGCCTGGCAGTTCCGGCCCCTCGTCCTGGCCCACGAAGTCCTAGCCCGCCACGGTCGGCCCTCGACGGCGCTGCGCTGGCAAGAGTCGTTGATGCAGTTCACCCGCGAACTCGCCCGGCAACACCTGGAACAACTCACCCTGCTCAGCCGTCGGCACGGCGTGCGGATCAGCACCATCAGCGACCGGCTCGAGGAGCGCTTCGTCAAGCCGCTGTCGCTCGACCGCCTGTGCGCCATGATCGAGCCTTGCCTCGACGAGGCCCGCACGATCGACCGCGAGGAGGACCGCCCGACGTTCGCGCGGTTACAAGCCGAGATGCGCACCTACACCGCGAACCCGACCGGCGTCGGCCTCGACGTGCCGTCGTGGCTGCGGCGGCTCGAGGGCGAGGTGCATCGCGTCGAGGCGGGCCGGGGCACCGTCGCGGTACTGGCCGAGAACTTCTTCCGCATCCCGCGCCACCCGCTGAGTCACGACGAGGTCGCGAAGCAGCTGCGCGAGTGGGAGCGGCCCGCGCTGCCGTCGTAAGCCAGCGAGCGGGGGCGCGTCAACGCCCTGGGTTGGTAATGGAGGCTTCCATGATCGAGTTGACCGATCAGCAGATTCAATCGCTGAAAAACCCCGATGTCACCCCGCCACCAGTCATGAACCCCAGGACCAAGGAAACATTCGTCTTACTGCGCGTCGAGGAATACGAGCGGTTGACGGACGAGGAGTATGACGAGAGCCCGTGGACGAGCGAAGAATTGCAAACTCTGGCTTGGGAGGCGGGCAAGCGCGGGGGCTGGGAGTGCATGGACGAGTACGACGACGTTCAGGAGAAGCCCTGAGCCGAGGCGACGTGATCTTGGTCCGATCCCCACATCCCTCTGGGCTGCGCGGAAAGAAGTGGCCTGCCGTCGTGGTGCAGTCCGATGCTTCCGGTACTGGCGTTACTATGAAACTCTAAGAACCAGTGGCTCGACCTCCTCGGGTGTACTGGGAACTGGAAACCGCGTCATGACTGTGACTCGAGTAACAACCGAGCAACTCGACTATCCGGGCGATGGACTCCACTACTTGGATGGAGTGCCCTTCACCGGAGTGTTGGAGTGCTGGCAGGAAGATGGCGAGTTAGAATCCGAGGCAGAATATAAGGACGGGCTGCTTTCCGGACAGAAGCGAGTCTGGCATCCTTCCCCCGGTGGCTTGCAACTGGAGGCCGAGTGCGCTTGGGGGGCATATCACGGACGGGTTCGCGAGTGGCACGAGAATGGCCAGATGGCGGGCGATGCGGTATACGAGTACGGCATAAGAACCCGCGGAACACGGTGGGACAAATAGTCGAAGAATTCGAACTGAGCGCGACCGACCCATCTCACCACATACTCGAGCCGTCCCGCCTTGCGTTCGGAAAGAACAGAGAAGCCTAACGATGTATCTGATCGAAGAATAGGGTTCGGTCTTCTCCTCAACTCAGCCAGGGTTTTTTCTCGTTCCCACGCTCCGCGTGGGAATGCGCTTTGGACGCTCTGCGTCGCGTATCAATTTGACTTGTGTATAAACGACAGGGTAATGGTGTGTCTCTATGTTGGTGTGGACCACAATTCTCATTGTATACTCTACCCAGGCCAACTACTGGTCGCAATGCCAGGCACCTCCAGGTTTCGGCGGCGCGAACAGCCCACCTCGCCACATGCTCCCGATACCACGCCAGCGGCTTCACCAAGCCGCACTCGAATGTCCACGTCGGCGCATCGCCGAGCGGGTTCTTGGAACTCGGGCCTTCGAACTGGCTCTTACTGACTTCGGGGAAGAAGCTCATGGGTGGTGGAGTGGGTTCGGGATTCGGGGACTGGCGCTTTCTTCGGAACGGCCTCGGCCTTCCTCAGCCGGATTTCATCTCCCCCAACACGAAACGATGATTGCGAGGAAACTTCCCCGTCTGATTGCACGACCACAAGATCAGGTCATACACCTTCGTGATGACGATTATACTCGTCGCGGTCAGCGATGACACATCAGGCAAGGGAGAACTTAGCCCGACGCGCTAGCCCCATATTCCGCACCCTTGATTTTGCGGCTGCCCAAACCTATAATTTGGTGGCATTTGGCGGAAGAACGTGGCTCTTTTCTTTCTTATTCCTATTCATCTCGCCTATCTTCCGCCGAAAAGGAGCCCTGAAATCAAGGGTGCGGAATATGCGGCT
>JANXSH010001065.1 GCA_025356615.1 Planctomycetia bacterium
TGGACTTGAAACAACAAGCCCTCGCCATCACCGAACGCCTCGCCGCTAGCCGGCGGGAAGAACTCTCCATTCTCAGGCCGACAAACCAGGCGACCGGCCCGAAACTCGCCGAAGCCCTGGACGCCTACCTGGTCAACGTCCAGACGAAGAAGCGGGAGATGGACGGCACCGTGTCCGACTTCGGCGGGTTGGTGGGCCGTCGAATCAAGAACATGAAGGAACACCTGGCGGACAAGGACATCACCCTGGACAAGGTCAACATCAAGTTCCTGGATGAATGGCTGACCTGTTGGGAAAACCGGCCCACCGGCAAGCGAGGCGGACCCGTGTCGAAGTTGTGGGCGGAAGGGATCATCGCCACCATCCGTGCCTTCGTCCGCTGGCTGAACATGAGCGACGATTTCGCCTGGGAGAAGCTCAGGCAGTACGAAGTCACGCCGATCACCGTGAAGGATACCGAGGAGGAACTGGCCCGAACGCCATCCAGGAACCGCTACAAGCGGTCGGAACTTCCCGCCCTCTACGAATACGCCAGTCCCAGGGAACGGGTCTTCATCCTCCTGGCCCTGAACTGCGGCTTCGGCGAGGGCGAAATCAGCACCCTGGCCCGGAACGAAATCGTCTTCGGCGATGAGAAGTCGTACATCAAGAGGCGGCGCAGGAAGACGAAGGTGTTCACGCAATGGCTCCTCTGGCCGGAAACCGTCGAAGCCCTGAAGTGGTATCTGGCGAAGGTCAGGCCGAAGTCCGACAGCCTGTATGTCTTCATCTCCGAAAAGGGAAGGCCGATCAAAGAACGCACGAAGGGCAACAATCGGAGTCAGTACATCGCCAACGGCTGGGAGCGGGTGTACAAGCGGATCGTGAAGGACCGGCCTGACTTCTTCAAGTTGTCCTTCAACAAGCTACGCAAGACGGGTTCCAACTGGATCAGAATGAAGTACGGGAAGGAACTGGCGGACCTCTACCTGGGCCACGGCAAGAAGGAAGTCGTGGACGCCTACACCGAAAAGAGGTTCGGCCCGATGTTCCAGGCCACCCGCCACTACCGGAAGGTAATCGGCCCGATGTTCCAGGCCGTCCCGGTGCCGTTCCCTGAAGACGCCAGGAAGAGCAACCCGTCACTCTCCAGGGCGAAGATGAAGAAACTACAGGAGCGGCGGGACCAGGGATACACCATCAAGAAGATCGCCGAAGTCGAACAGGTGTCGCCGCAAACCGTCATGCGGTACACGACGAAGCCGACGAAGGCGAAGTGAACAAGCTGGAGCGAAGAGAACATGGAAGAGCCGGTCATCCTCTCCGAGGCAATAATCACACAAGCCAATTCGTGGGCGGCGGCTTGCTGGAGAGAGTGGGACAAAGCACCCGTTATGATTGGACAAGAGTCGCTAACGTCTCCCGTCAACGGCGAAGTGCGGGAAGTCGCACTAGTGCTTGGATACGGATTCAGATCAAAAGGTTTCACCGTCCAGGGCGTGTATACCTTGACCGGCGAACAAGTCAGGCGGGACGGGTACACGGTCGCGATCAACCGCAACATGGTCGATCCATTGTCGGGAGATTTGCTACGGGTTATCTTGCATGAACTGATCCATGCGGTTGACCCAGTTTTCGATGCGGATATGCTCCGTGACGACTTATCCGAATTGAGCAACCTGGAGAAGTACGCCTTGCCTAGTGAAATCAGAGCGTTCGCAGGGATGTGGATTTGCCAACTCAAAAATGATTTGGCAAATGGCACCTATCAAAACCCAGGGGCCAGTCTACAGCGGTACAAAGACGCTTCGATGGAATTCAAAAGTTTCTGCGACTACGGCAGCGAGGCGAATCCGGGATTGAATGACGTGGTAAGGCATCACTTCGGAATGATCGTGGAGGAGTTGCGGCGTAAGATGGAGAATCCTTCCTGAGTCGATCCATTCCGACCCGACCACCACTAGAAGGCCGTCACCCACACCAGGGCGACGTGTCTTCGCATTTCCGGGAATGCTTGATAGGATGACAGGGCCATGACACCTTCCAGGAGACACCCATGAAGAAAACGATAATCGCACTTCGCGGCGAACCAGATAGTGGGAAGTCGAAAACGATAAAGATGGTCTACGAAGAAATGTCCGGCAAGACATGCGACACTGTCGATGTCAACGCCCTTGACTACACCA
The DNA here is from genome assembly GCA_025356615.1 of Planctomycetia bacterium. Taxonomy (GTDB): domain Bacteria; phylum Planctomycetota; class Planctomycetia; order Gemmatales; family Gemmataceae; genus JANXSH01. Next base: position 2,166 of record JANXSH010001065.1, read on the forward strand.
CCGACGACGGCGTCAAAGTAGGCTTCACCAGCGTGGGAGACGAGGATCCGAGACTTAGCAAGCAATTGGAAAAATTGGTCGCCTGTCAAGTCATACTGTGTGCGTGTCGAACGATCAAAAGAAGATCCGACAAGAAGCCGTGGAGCAGTACGGAAGAAGCGGTAAAAGAGATGGAATCGAGGGACTACGATGTCAAGTGGGTCACGAAAGAAAAGGTGTCGGTAATCGAAGCAGAGCAACGAGCGGCTAACAGGGAAATGGCGAACAGTCTGAAATCGCAGGTAAAAAAAGCAATCGCCCTCGCCAAGTGATAACGATGAACACCAACAAGAGGCAACAATGCAAGAAGGCGTCCTCGACTTCGGCAGCAGCGATGAATTGCTGAAGTTTTTGAAAGAGAGAGTAGACGACATCGACAAGGCTGTCATCAACTGTTGCGACGAAGTAGGTTGGACCTATCCTGATGGGAGAAGGGTAGGGCCGATTTCTACAAAGGACAATGATATCGGGATGGTTCTGTGCCTGGTCACGAACCAACAGGCCATAGTCTCGAAAGCTGACGCAACGATGCTTCTAAACGATGGGCTTCTCAATCGGATGAATATTCGAATCGAAGTAGTGTGACAACCCTGCCCGGAATGGCCTGTCATCGTGGGGGCGCTTTCGATTGTGTGCGAACGATACCCAACGTCTCGTCCTCGCCGACGATGCGGACGCGGTCGCCGTCCGTCAGGCCCTCACGGCCCGCGACGATGAGCTTGTCCGAGGCGGCGAGGCCGGATACGACCTCGACGAGGTCGCCGCCCGACCGGCCCAGTTCGACGACCCGGCGGCGGGCGGTGTTCGTGAGTCGATCGGCCACCCACACGGTAGGTTGATCACCGGCGGTGATGAGTTCGCGCGGGACGAGGAGGCGATACGGCTCAGTGCCAGGGGGCGCGGGAGTCTTGGAAGGCGGCGGTGCGAGGAACGTCACCTGACACAGCATGTCGGGGCGCAGCGCCATCGGCGGAGCCTGGATGGCGACCTTGACCGAGAGGGTGTTCTTCTGGAGGTCCGCTTGCGAGGTCGCGAGCAACACGCGCCCGTCGAGTGTGACGTTCGGCAGCGCGGCGCATTCGATCCGCACCTTCTGGCCGGACTGCACGCGGGAGACATCGTCGAGCCGCACGTCCACGCGGAGTTGGAGACTTTTGGGGTCGAAGAGCGTCAGGACGGTACTCGAATCGTGGAGCGAACCGGGATTGAGGCCGGTGAGACGCATACCGGGCCGGGCGACGAGGGCGAGGACGCGGCCGGGGCTGGGTGCCTTGATCTCCATTCGTTGGAGGCGGAGTTGGGCGGCTTCACGCGCCGATTTCGCCTGAGAGAGTCGCGCCTCAGCGACGGTGATCGCGGCGCGGGCCTCGGCGGCGGCGCGGGTCTCCTCGATCTTGCGAGTCAACGTCCGCTGGGCGGCGTCGCGCTTGCTCTCGAGGGCGGTAATCTCCAGCGGGAGGCGTTTCTTCTCTAGCAACAACCCTTTGACGACCGCGTTCGTCGAGTCGAAATCGCTCTTGGATCTGACGAGGGTCGCCTCGGGCACGTCCGACGACTTCTGGCGGTACTCCCAGTCGCGCCGGGCGGCGGCTTGCTTCGACTGAGCCTCTTCGAGCTTGCTCGCCAACCCCGCGAGAGTCGATTCGACCTTCAGGAGGGCGACCTGGGCGTCGGCGAGGGCCGACTCGAGATGGGTCGGCTGCTCCAGTCGGGCGATGGCCGCCGTCGAGACGGCCTGGGCGGAGGCCAATTCCCCCTCGCGAAGCCGAACGTCGGCCTCGCACACCTCGAGCGCGATCCGAGAATCCGCCGCCACGAGGCGCGCGAGGAGTTGCCCTCGTTTGATCTCCTCGCCCTCGACCACCAGCAGTTGCTCGACCACCCCCTCGGCCAGCGCGGTGACGAGCGTGGACGTGGGACGTGGCTCGACCCAACCGGCGGCGCGGAACAAGGGTGTGTCGGCAGGCGGGTCGAGGGCGGCCTGAGACGAGATGACCGGGATGACCGTGACGGGGCGCGGCGGGTAGAGAACCCCGCGCGCCGCGAACGCGATCAAGGCCACGAACCCGCCCACCAGCAAAGCGGGTAGGAGATAGCGGACCACGATAGGACGGCGCGACCGGGAAGGCGACGACCCCGTCGGCTGGCGCGTGACCGCGAGTTGACTCAGATCGACGTTGACGGCCATGAGGACTCCCGCGCGATCAGGGCTGATCGGGGCGAACGAAGATGCCGCTCGCCACGACGATGACGTTGTCCTTGTCGTCGCGCTGGACCTTGCCGCGAATGACGACGGTACTCAGCTCCTTGATGCCGAACATGCCGCGCGCCCCGTTCGCCACCGTCTTACCGTCGGCCCCGACGAACTTGACGCTCAATCGACCGGCGACCAATTGCTTCCGATCCGTATCGCAATAGTCCCAGGGGCACTCGCACTCGCCGGGTAGGAACGAGGCATCGACGAGGAGGAACGCGGCCCGCCCTTCCGTGAAGGGTTTGCTCGAGCCGCCGACCCGGCCGACGACGACCACCTCTTCGCCGTCCTTGGCTTGCTTGCGAACGTCGATCACTCCCTTCCCCTGGGCAGGCTCTGTAGGAAGGACGTACCCCTTCCCCGCCGCGAGGGCGGCAGGATCGGCTCTATTCGCCGACCCGTCCGCGCGGCCTCCGGTGCGCTCGGTCGCGGGGTCACTCGGGCCACATCCGGCGAGGAGCGTGAGCAGGAGCGTTGAGGCGAGGATCGAGCGGAGCATAGGGAAACACCTCTTTTTATCGACGACCCGAGAGAAATTAGGACAGTGAAAGGCTGTCTTGCAAGACGATCTCGAACACTACATCGCTACGTTTGGCCGTAAGCCTGTGGAGAACCTGAAATTGTGTCATTCTTTCCTGTAGGTTTTCGTTTGACGCAACCTCTGTGCTGCCAATCATTTCCGACCGATCGTGTATTACTGTAATGTCAAATTATAGGCAGGGCGGTGGTTTCGTTCAAGAGGAAGCCGGGAAGGCACCCATTCGGCGGCCAGACCGCACCGAGAGGGAGGGTCTGGCCGCAGGGCAGCCTCACGACTTGGGCTTGCTCGTTAGACTCCCCGCCGGGGTGTCCATCCGCGTCGGGGTGTGGTCGGCCTCCTCGACGGCCTCCCACAGGGCCTTCGGCGACGGCGTCATGCCCGGCTTGTGCATGGCCCAGATCGACTTCGACTTCAGGTCCACCCGCATCTCGGCCACGCCGGGCACCGCCGTGACCTTGCCGCGAATCTTCTTCGCGCAGCCCATGCAGTGGATGTCGTCCAGGAC
>JANXSH010001105.1 GCA_025356615.1 Planctomycetia bacterium
CCACGGAAGAAGAAGGTGACGCGGCCGGCCTGGCCGGTGAAGAGAAAGGCGGACGAGGAGCGATTCATCCCCACCCTCGTAGTCGTCCCGCAAACCGCCCCTTAACTTCGAGGCATTGTGCGTAAGCACGCCGGTGCAGGCTCGGGCCGGAAGGTCGACCATCGCTCGCGTCGTCCCCTCCCCGGCGAGGCGACGATCCGGTCCCGGCCTACACCGGCGTGCTTACGCATTGCCGCTCCGGTATCCCAGCCGCCCCGTGGATCGCAGATCGCCCAAACGCGCAACTTCAAAACTTGCGCGTCGGGCTTGGAAATGAGTCAACCGCTACATCCGTGTGAACTCCGCTCTAGGGGGCCTGTCCGAATAGGGGTCTATATTCACCCAACGGCTCTCGTTCTGGCTTGGCTCTGGGCTTTTTGGCCTCGGCCCAACTCTCGGCGCGCACTGCTCGCTCGACCTGCGGATGCGTCGCGCCGACTCGAACTGCACGAACACCGGCTCCACGATGTGCTTCCTGGCCGCGTACAGCACCTTTCCTGAAGGCCGTGCCGATTGGTCCTCCTGGCATAGAATGAGGAAAATCGCCGTCCCGACCGTACCGAACCATCGTTCCCGGTTCAGCGGAGGGCGATACTCGGACAGGCTCCTGGCAGTAGACAAGGCGGAACATCATGACTCCGGGTTTCGATTTGCAAGGGCGTGTCGCCCTGATTACGGGCGGCAGCAAGGGGCTTGGGAAGGCCATGGCGCGGGGGCTTGCCGAGGCGGGGGCGGACATCGTCATCGCGAGCCGCCACGCGGACGAACTCCAGTTCGCCCTCGAAGACATCCTCGAGGGGACGGGGAGGAAGGGCAAGTTCTTCGTCTCCGACCTCTCCCGTCGCGAGGAGGCCAGCCAGCTCGCCCGGCAGACCATCGAGGCGATGGGGCGGGTCGATATCCTCATCAACAACGCGGGAACGAATAAGCCCGAAGCGATCGACGCGATCAGCGACGACACCTGGGACTCCGTACTCGAACTCAACCTCAGTTCCGTGATGGCCCTCACGCGCGCGGTGGTCCCCGACATGAAGTCGCGCCGCTGGGGCCGAATCATCCACATCTCGTCGATCATGGGGTTCGTCTCGAAGGAGAAGCGCAACATCTACTCGGCGACGAAGTCGGCCTTACTCGGCCTGGCCCGCGCCAGTTCCCTCGACCTGGGCGAGTTCGGCATCACGGTCAACTGCATCGCGCCGGGGCCGTTCATGACCGACTTGCCCATGTCCGTCCTGTCCGAGGCCGAGAAGAAGATTTTCTCCGACCGCACGGCACTGGGACGTTGGGGCGATCCGAAAGAGCTGGCCGGCCCCGCCCTGCTGCTGGCGAGCGACGCGGGGAGCTACATCACGGGACAGACCCTCGTCGTCGATGGGGGCTATTTGGCACGATGATCGCTGGACCGTCTTGCACGACATCGATTGCTGCTGTATGATGAGCGATGAAGGATTCCTGGACGCACCGCACTGGAGGAGCATCGTCCCGCCTACCGTCGCGATCGAGCCAAGACGACTCGGCGCGGCCCCGCCAATCGAACCCTCCTGTGTCACCGCCGGAGACCCTACCGTGTCGAAAGCCACCCTGGCCGCATGCAGTACGCAGGAACTCTGTAGCGTCTACGACGACGGAGAGCAAGAAGCGCTGCGATACAAGTGGATCGAGAGCGAAAAGGCCGGCCACGATCTCGGCGAGACCGCGATCCGACGCTGGGTCCAGAATCACTGGTGGGGCTACCTCCGCGCTCGCTGGCTCGAACACCTCCAGGGCAAACGCTTCTGGGTCGAACTCGACCGCGGAGATTTCGGCTTGTTACAGCGCACCTTCCACGACAACACCATCCTCCTCGACCGCATCCTCGACCGGCTCAAGGCCGGTCAAGAAAACCTCGACATCTTGAACTGGGCGCACGCCTGGGGCATCCCCAGCGACTCCGTCATCGAGATCCTCGAGGCGCTCGACATCAACAGCCGTCGGCTGGCGCATCGGTTCGACCCGCAGGAGTGAAGACGCGACCGGCGTCTCACTTCGCTCGACTCCTTTCCCCCGTCTTTCACCTCCCCGTCCTCTGATCGGCATCGGACTTGCACAACCCCCCGTCGTGTAGAAGTCCGTCTCCGTGCTCACATTAGAGGCAGTTATGTCTGATAAGCTCAAAGGGAAAGTCGTCGTCATCACCGGGGCGTCGAGCGGGTTCGGCAAGGGCGCGGCGAGGAAACTCGCCGCCGCCGGCGCTTCGGTCGTCCTCGCGGCCCGACGCGGGAACCTACTCCAGGATCTTGCGCGGGAGTGCGAGTCCCTCGGTGGCCGGGCGATGGCCGTCGTCACCGATGTCAGCAAGCCGGAGGACATCGAGCGACTCGCCGGGCAGGCCGTCACCGCCTTCGGGCGGTTCGACGTTTGGGTCAACGACGCTGGCGTCGGTGCCGTAGGCCGGTTCGAGGACGTGCCCCTCGCCGACCACGCACGGGTGGTCGAGACCAACGTGATCGGGACGATGAACGGGGCACACGCCGCCCTGTCGCAATTCCGCCGGCAAGGCTTCGGCACGCTCATCAACGTCGCCTCGGCCCTGGGTAAGATCCCCGCGCCTTACTACGCCTCCTATACGGCCACGAAGTACGCGATCGTCGGCCTCAGCAGTGCGTTGCGACAAGAACTCCGCCAGAACGACCTCGACGACATCCACGTCTGCACGGTCATGCCGATGGCGATGGACACGCCGTTCTTCGAACACGCCGCCAACTACTCCGGGCACGAGGCCGTACCCGTCCCGCCCCTGTACGACCCGGAACTCGTGATCGATGCCATCGTCCGCATGGTCGAGAAGCCGGAAGACGAGGTAATCGTCGGCACGGCGGGCAAGATCGCGAACGCCGTCCACAGCATCTTCCCCGGCCTGACCGAAAACTTCCTGGGCAGGCAGGCGCACAAGTCGCAGATCGAAGACCCCCCGGTCGCGGACCCGACGCACGGCTCGATCCACGAGCCGATGGCTACGGGGACGGAGGTGTACGGCGGCCGGCTGAAGAAATGACCCCGAACCGCCCCGATAGAGAAGGGCAGGGGGCGGTGCTGGGAAGACCTATGCCCGCACCGCCCCACCGTTGATGCGCACGAGCTGCCCGTCGAGATACTTCGACTCAGGCGACGCGAGCCATCGCGCTGTTTTCGCCACATCCTCCGGCGTGCCCCAACACTGGAGCGGCGTCTCGCGTCGCACGCGCTCTTGCCACCCCTCCGATGCCGTGTCGCCCCACGCCGTGCGAATCCAGCCCGGCGCGAGGCAGTGGACGCGCACCTCGGGCGCGAGCGAGAGCGCCAGGCTGCGCGTGAAGCTCATCACCGCGCCCTTCGTCGTGGCGAACAGTTCGCCGCTGTCGCCCTCCATGCCGGTCTCCGCCTGATCCCAGCCCATCGTCAGGATCACGCCTCCGGTGGCCGACTTCATCCGCCGACCCAGTTCGCGCGATAGGCGCACGGTCGCCCGCACGTCCACGGCCAAGAGTGCCTCTAACTTTTGGTCGAAGCCCCACTTCGCCGCCTCGCCCGTGAGTGTATCCGCCCCAGCGTTGTTCACGACGACATCGAGGCCATTCCACGTCGCCCAGGCTTTTGCTATCAACTCATCGCACCCAGCTGGCTCCGCCAGGTCGGCCATGATCGCCTCGGCCCGGATGCCTCGCCGACGGAGCGCCGCGACTACCTCCTGTGCGGATGCAATCGACCGCCGCCCGTGAACGATCACGTCGGCCCCGGCGGCGGCGAATTCCAGGGCGATCGCCCGCCCGATGCCACTCGTCGAGCCGGTAACTAACGCGCGCATGCCGTGCATTTCGCGGCCCGGTGACGGGCCGTAAGGCTCTATTCCCAACAGGCGCGATCGCAATTGGGAAACCTTTAGACCAAGCTTCGGATGCACGACTCCAAAAGCGATCTCCGCCAACGGCTCGAGGACGAACAGCCGCTCGTGGAGTCTCGGATGCGGCAGCGTCAATCGCTGCGTATCGAGGACATGGTCTCCGTAAAAGAGAATGTCCAGGTCGATCGTCCTCGGCCCGTCGCGCACGGTGCGGACCCGGCCCAGGTCGCTCTCGATCGCCTGGAGCCGGGTGAGTAACTCTTCTGGGCCGAGTTCCGAAGCGACTTCGACGACCGCGTTGAGGTAACTCCCCTGTCCCGCCGGCCCGCCGACGGGGGCCGTCTCGTACAGCGACGACCGCTTCGAGACGCGCACGCCGGGCACCTCCCCGAGCCGGGCGATCGCCCCGTCGAGGTGGCCCTGACGGTCGCCGAGGTTACTCCCCAGCGCGATGTAAGCGATTTCGCTCATTCCTTGCCGAGCCAGTGGAGGATGATGGAGGCGAAGTAGGTGCCGCTGGCCGACGAGGTCGCCCCTGGCGAGACGCCGTAGCCGCCGTCCTCGTTGCGACACTTCGCGATGAATCGGCGCAAGTCTTTCGACCGCGCAGGCTTACCCTTCAGCATGTGGTAGGTTCGCAGGACGCGATAGCTCGTCTCCAGGTCGGAACCCTTCGCCTCCGCGTGGCCGAAGCCGCCGTCGTCGTTCTGCCCCTTGTCGAGGGTGGCGAGAATGGCCTTCTCGTCCTTCACCTTTCCGCCGAGTCGTAAGAGACAGGCGGCCGCGCCCCCGGTCGCGCGCGGGATGCCCTTACCCTTGCCGAACGTGCCGTCGGAGTTCTGCATCCTGGTCAACTCATCGACCCAAGCAGTATTCTTTTCGGAGCGCTTACCGATCGCCTCTAGCCCGGCGGCGGCCATGCGGATCTCCTCGAACTTCTTGGCGTTCTTCGCCATGTAGGCGATGGCGGCCTTCTCGTAGGGTGCCGTAGGGACGCCTAATTCGACGAGGGCCATCAGGCCGACGGAGGTGAGGATCACGTCCGGCCTCGCGCCGGGCCTGTCCGCGAAACCGCCGCTCTTCTCGTCATGGCACGACAGGACGAATGCCTTACACTCCGCGAGTTTGCCAGGATCACCGCCGAAGTATTTGATCGCCCGCAGGCTCGCCGAGGTGCCGCGTAAGGACGGCTCCTTGGCCGAGGCGTCGATCCTAAAACCGCCTTCTTTCGTCTGGAGGGAGACGAGGTAGGCGACGGACTGCTTCTTCTCCGCCGGCGTTTGGCCGAGAACGGGGGAGAGGAGGGCGACCAAGAACACGATGGCGAGGGGTCGATTCATGGGACGGTCTCTTTTCTGCTACCGTGTTCAGTGTTCAGTGTTCAGTGTTCAGTGTTCAGTAAACAAGGGTGGCCGGGGTCGAGCGAAGCGAAAACCCCGGAGGTCTGAGACTCGCCCACCACCTTGGGGGGTTATCCGAGTGGTGCTTTCCGGGGTTTTCAACCCCGGCCACACGCTCTCCTCCACTGAACACTGAACACTGAACACTGAACACTGAACACTGAACACTGAACACTGTGATCACACATGCAACTCGACCACGTCCTTGTCGTGCAAGACGTGGTCGCGCGTCACGGTCTGCCCGTCGAAGACGCCCGTGCCCCAGATGCGCGCCGACTTGAGCTTCTCGGCGAAGTCCTGATGTACGACCGCCGCGAACTGCGCGACGTTGCTGCCGACGGGGCAGGTGAACGGCGAAGCCATGTCGGCGGGCTTGCCGGGCCGCTTGGTGTAGACGCGGATCACGTCCAGCATCCGATAGATCGCGTCGCGCAACCCCTCGAGCTGGTTGCCCGACTCGGCGTCGAGGGTCACGACGGGGAAACGATCCGCGAACATCTCGCGGACGATCTCGAGCCGCTCCGCCGCGCCTTCGGCGTCGAGCTTGTTCGCGGCGAGGATCGTCCGGACGTGTACGACCGAGGGGTCTTCCGCCTGCGCGGGGGGCTTGCCGGTGAGGACGGTCTTCACTTGAGCGAGGCGTTCGCAGACCGACTCGGCGGCGAAGGGGCCGTCGTCGTCGCCGAGGTCGAGGACGAGGACGCAGGCGTCCGCCGTGCGGATCATGCTCGAGAGGTAGCCCTCGAGGTAGTCCGGCGTGATGGGGGGCGTGTCGATGAGCTGGACCCGCACGTCCTGCCAGTCCATCATGCCGGGGATCGGCTCGCGCGTCGTGAACGGGTACGGGGCGACCTCCGGCGTCGAGCGCGTGAGCCTGGTCAGGATCCGGCTCTTGCCCGAGTTGGGGCCGCCGATGAGCAACACCTGTCCCGCGCCCTGGCGCGGGATCTTGTAGCTGACGCCGACCTTCTTGGGGTTCTTCTTCTCCTGCTCGATCTCGGCCTTCGTGTCGCTGATCTTCGTCTTCAGCTCGGCCTGGAGCTTCTCGCTGGCCTTGTGCTTCGGCACGAGCGTCCACATCCGGCGGAGGCACTCCAGCCGCTCCTCGGCGGTCTGCGCCTTCTTGTAGTCCGCCTCGGCTTCGAGGTATTGCGGGGTGAGGTTGACGGCCATGCTCGTTGATCCTGAACGCTAACGGGCGGATCGATCCGATTATTGTAGCGAACCGTCATGCGCGAGGCACCGCTCGACTCGCCATCTTCCGCCTCAGCCGGAACACTTCCCCGCCGTGGTACGTCACGAGGACGGCCCCCACGGCGCAGTGGCGCTCGAAGAGGTCGCAGATGAAGCGCTCCTCGTCGGGCCAGGGGTAGGCGAAGACGATGTCGAGGTCGTCGGGCGCGAGGTCCATGTCCCCGGAGGTGTCCATCGAGAGCCAGGCGAATTCGTCGCTAGGCTCGGCGGCATGGCCGGGAGGAATGAAGCTGCCGCATATGTATTCGACGGGCAACTCGAAGGCGGCGGCGAGTTTGTATGCCGCGCCGACGAGTTCCCTCTCGATCTCGATGCCGGATGCGTCGAATTCCAGCATGGCGGCGAGGCAGGCGACGACGCCGAACCCGCTGCCCCATTCGCACAGCAGGTTCCCCGGAGCGACTCCCGACTCCGCGAGGGCTTTCAAGACGTTGTAGGCTCCCTCGAAATCGCACGGGACGAAGCCGGGGATCCTCCCGTGGAACCGTTCGATGCGCCGGTTCGCCTCGTGCAGGAAGGCACGGACCTCTCTCGGCACGACGGCGTCGTAGGCGGGCACGCTCAGATCGACGAGGGGGATAGAGGCTCCTTGCGGTGCGAAAACGGCCCACCCGGCATTCCTGCCGAAGACTCACTCCCCCCAGCGCCGGTCCCGCCTCACGACCGCCTTCCGCCCCTTGATCCGGGCGTCGCGGAGCGCCTCGACGACCTGGCGGGCCAATGCCTCGGGCACCTCGACGAGCGAGAAGCGATCGTTCACTTCGATGCCGCCGATCTCCTTGCCGTTGATGCCCGCTTCGTTGGCGATCGCGCCGACGAGGTCGCGCGGCGTCACGCCGGCCTCCCGGCCCACGCCGATGAAGATGCGTGCCAACCCGCGAGCGAGGGGCCGCACGGGGGTCGGCCCACGGCGGGGGGCGGTGTCGGTCCTCTCCGGGCCTCGCGGCGCGCTCCGCTCCTGGACGAACTTCTCGCGAACGCGGATCGGGGCCAGGACGTGGGCCGGGATGTCGTCCCGCTCCTGCTCGGCGGGGCCGTTCGCCTTGTGGGCGAGCTTGATCGCGGCCAGGGCGATGTCCGTGATGTCGAACTCGCCGATCAGTCCTTCGACGACCGCGCGGTACGGCTCCAGGCCGCCCTCGACGATGGCCTCGCGCAGAGTGGCCCGCGTGCGCTCGAGGCGCTTGGCGCGCAGGTCGGCGAGGCTGGGCACCTGCGCGACATCGATCCGCTGTCCCGTGAACCGCGCGATGTTCTGGAGTTGGCGGTGGTCGCGCGGGTCGGCGATCGTGATCGCCACGCCCTCGCGCCCCGCCCGGCCCACGCGCCCGATGCGGTGGACATACGACCCCATCTCGGGGGGGAGGCTGAAGTTTATGACGTGCGACAGCCCATCGACATCGAGGCCGCGGGCGGCGACATCGGTCGCGACCACAAGCGTGGCCGTCCCGGCGCGGAAGAGGCGCATGACGCGGTCGCGCTGCTCTTGCGACATGCCACCGTGGAGCGCCTCGGGGCGGTAGCCCCGCGCGCCGAGCGCCTCGGTCAAATCGTCCACGTCGGTCCGCGTCCGGCAGAAGACGAGGGCGCTGGTGGGCGCTTCCATGTCTAGGATTCGGCCCAGGGCGGCGAGTTTGTAGTCGCGCGGGATGATGTACGCGGTCTGGCGGACGCGGGGAGCCTCGCCGGGGGCGACGGCGGCGCGGGCGACGCGGATCTCGACGGGGTTAGTGAGATGGCGTCGGCCCACGGCGGCGATGTGGGGCGGGATCGTCGCGGAAAAGAGCATGGTCTGGCGCGTGGACGGGGTCGCCGTCAGGATGGCCTCGATGTCTTCGGCGAAGCCCATCGCGAACATCTCGTCCGCCTCATCGAGGATCACCGTGGAGACGTTGCCGAGTTTGAGCGTTTCGCGCCGCATGTGGTCGAGGGCGCGGCCCGGAGTCGCGACCACGACATCGACGCCGCGCTTCAGGCCGCGTAGCTGCCCGTCGAACGCCTGACCACCGTAGACGGCCAGCACACTGATGCCCAGGCTTCGCCCGTAGCCCTGGACCGCCTCGGCGACTTGCATCGCCAGCTCGCGCGTCGGGACGAGGACGATCGCGGCAGGCCCGGTCTTGTCGCCGCGCGCCACTCCCGAGGTTTCCGACACCAAACGCTGCACCAGGGGCAGGGCGAAGGCCGCCGTCTTGCCGGTGCCCGTGGCGGCCTGTCCGAGCAAGTCCCGGCCCTCGAGCAGGGGCGGGATCGCCTCGGCTTGGATCGGGGTCGGCTCCTCGTAGCCCATCTTGGCCAGAGCGTCAGCAAGGCGAGGCATCAATCCGAGAGCAGCGAACCCAGTGTCCGTCTGCTCTTCAATCGTTTCGATCATCAGTTACGGTTACTCATGGCCTCGACGAAGCGCGGAGAAAATACTTCGTCTTGGTTTGGGATGGGCGTATGGGAGGGGCGGGCATTTTGCCTACGAAGGCGCTAAGAATATTACCCGACAGGGTTAGTGTAGGGGCGTTCGGTCCATCGGACAAGGGGTGAAAGGAGATTTCTCGACCGCAGGGAGGGGGTTGTCGTAAACTGTAACGCCGGACGAACGTGTAGCCCCGACGCGGAGGGGAGCGAGGAGGACGCGCCTTGCCCCATGACGTATTGCGCTGTAAATGTGTTGAGTACGAAATCAAGGCTTGATAGAATACACCAATGATGTCCCCGTCCCCTAATCCATTGAGTCCATCGAAACGGCGTGTACGCCAATCTCGGGTTGCTCGGCTGGCGAAGAGCTTCGGATTTCTGGGTCGAATCGAGTACCGCCATGTGTACAGCCAATCCGGCGGGGCGCAATACGGGCGCGGCCCGACCGTCGAAGAGGACATCCTGACGGTGTATGCGGAAGCGTTCGAGCGGGATGCCAACCCGGATGACTTTTCGTTGGCGGCCATCATCGCCCACGAGCGGGGACATCAACTGCTGGCCCGCCACCCGCGAATCGGGCCGAGGCTGGGCGCGGGGATCACGCTCGCGGCGGAGGAAGTGTTGGCTTCGCTGATCGGGTCGATGGTCTGTGGCGCGGGACGGGATCGCGATTCCTTGGTGTCGAAGGCGACGGCCGAACGACTACAGAGGGGACCGCACCAGAAGATGCGGTGCGTCTCATTCTTGATCTCCTGGAACTACTCGGAGAATATCTATGATGGGTCGCAAGACGGCGAAAGAGATTCGCGCGGAACTGGAGGCTGCTCTGTGCGGCCCCGGTGGTCTCCTCGAAAGGCCGCCCACGGACGGTGACGCGAAGGAGAATCAGGTCGTACAGTCGCTACGCCGATTCCTGACGACGAAGCCGGGGGACGACACCACCGAAGCTCCTTCGACCGTGGAGAGCGCGGAGGCAAAAGCATCCTGACGGCGAGGCGATGTCGCGTTCACTTTTTGCCGAGCAGCAAGTCCACTGGCCAGCAGCCCCGGACGTGTGGCCCCGGAGATCGCAGGTGGTTCAGGATGTCGGCGGCGTCGCAGCCGGCTTCTTCCAAGGCGTCGGACAGGACTCCGAGGCGAGCAGCATCGAGTTCGCCCGTAGGGAGGATGCGCTCGTCGTAGGCAGACGAGGCGAGGGTAGCAACTATTGGCGCGAGCCAGGCGGGGTTGATGAATATGGGACGGAAGGGGTTGCCGATGACACAACGGAGAAAGATCGGGCCGAACTCCCTCGACACTTCGTCATCTCCCAAGCTGCGGAGAAGGTTGATTCGGACTGGGCCAGGGTAGGCCGCGTTCATTGCGAGGCCCATCCGGCGCATCTTTGTGTCGTAGGCTGTATCCTTTCCCATTTTGTCTACATTCCGATGAAGCGACCGGACAACCGCTGAAACGCCCCGCTGGTGAACTACTGCGAGTTCTTGATCGGTCGCCGCTAGGTCCGCGTACTGCTCAGCCGTTTCGATGGCTGGTCGAACAGACTGGAGCGTCAAGTCTTTCCAAATGCGACGGCAGCAACCGCAGGCGAGCAACCGCAGCTTGCGGTCACTGACCTTGATCTTGCCGCGTAGCACCTTCAGCATCCGTTTCGGATCAGCGCATTCCAGCCACTCG
>JANXSH010001122.1 GCA_025356615.1 Planctomycetia bacterium
CATCAAACTCCTCCACAAGATGACGCAGAAACAGGTCAAGCGCGAGATGGCCGTCCACCAGCTTCACCCTTTACTCGACATCGAGGGCTGGTGGTGGGCCTCGCTCCGCTCGACCCACCCTACCTCCTTCGTTCAACGGTATTGCGGCTAAACGAAATTCACGGCTTCGTCTTCTCGAAGATGATGATGTGCTGCCAGGGCAGGATGTCGAGGGTCTTCGAGTGTTTGAGCGCGTGGACGGCCATCTCGCGCTTGACCTGTTTCTGCGTCATCTTGTGGAGGAGTTTGATGGGCACGTCGGGATCCTCGAGCCGATACTCGACGAACACCAGTTTGCCGCCCACCTTCAACGAGCGCACCATCGCATCGACCATCTCGAAAGGATGCGAGAACTCGTGATAGACATCCACCATGAGGATCAGATCGACCTTGCCCTCGGGCAGTTTGGGGTCGGAGACGGTCCCCATGATCGGCTCGATGTTGGTGACTTTCCGCTTCTTCATCCGCGTGTGGATCAGGTCGAGCATCTCTTTCTGGATGTCCACCGCAAGGATCTTGCCCTTGGGGCCGACGAGCTTGGCCAGGGGGAAGCTGAAGTAGCCGCTGCCCGCCCCGAGATCGACGACCGTCATGCCCGGCTTTATCGGCAGCGCCTTGAGGAGCTTGTCGGTACGTTCCTCCTTGATGCGCTCGGGCCGCTCCAGCCAGTCGGCGGCCTCGTGGCTCATGAACTGGGCGATCTCTCGGCCCATGTAGAACTTGCCGATGCCGTCCCGGTCGTGGATCTTGTTGTGGGTGTATTTCGCGACGGGCGGCGCGGCGGCTTGGCCGATCGGGGGTAGGAGGGAAATCGCGAGTAGACAGCAAGCCATACGCATGGGGGAGCCTCCGTGAGAAGGGGCCGAGAAGGGCCGCATCCTCTACTCTACGGATCTCATCCGAAGGATCGTAGGGGTTTCGGACCCATCCGACACGCTTGCCAACATCAGCGCTCGCCCTGCCCTGTTTCGCGTCCGATTCGTACAATGATCGGGCCAACCTCGAAGGAGATGATCGCGTCCATGTTGTCCGTCGAAGCCGCCCTCCGTGAGATCCTCGATCGCTCCGCGCCCCTGCCCGCGGAGTCCATTCCGTTGTCCGTTTCGGCGCTGGGGCGGGTGCTCGCGGAAGAGGTCTCGGCGGACCTCGACATGCCGCCCCTCGATCGGTCGGTCATGGACGGCTATGCCGTGCGGCGGGCCGACTGCCAGGAAGTCGGCGTCTCGCTCCTCGTCGTCGAAGAGATCACCGCCGGGCGCATTCCGACGAAGCCGATCGGGGCAGGCCAGGCCAGTCGCATCATGACCGGCGCGCCGATTCCCGAGGGCGCGGACGCCGTCGTCGTCGTCGAGAAGACGCGGGCCGACGGAACGGATCGCGTCGAGATCCTGGACACGCCCAAGCCCGAGCAGCACATCTTACGGCGTGGCAAGGAGATGCGCGTAGGGGACATCCTCCTCTCCCCCGGATGCGTGCTACGCCCGCAGGAGATCGGCATTCTCGCGACGGCGGGCAAGACGAACGTGCGGCTCATCCAGCTCCCGCGCGTCGCGATCCTCGCCACCGGCGATGAGCTGATCGAGGCGTCGGAGACGCCCGGCCCCGGCCAGATCCGCAACAGCAACGCCCCCATGCTCGAGGCGCAGGCGCTCCGGTCCGGTGGCCTGCCGCGCCGACTGGGCATTGGCCGCGACGACATGGACAGCCTGCTCTCGCTCATCGAGGAGGGATTGGAGACCTCGCACGTCCTGATCCTGTCCGGCGGCGTCAGCGCGGGGACGCGCGACCTCGTCCCGCAGGCGCTCGCGGCGGCAGGGGTGACGGCCCACTTCCACAAGATCCGCTTCAAGCCCGGCAAGCCGCTCCTCTTCGGCACCGCCGACCGGGCCGGGGAGAGGCGACTCGTTTTCGGCCTGCCGGGCAACCCGATCAGTTCGTTCGTCTGTTTCGAGGTCTTCCTCCGCCCCGCCCTGCGCCGACTCGCCGGGCACGCGGACCTCGATCTCCCGGAAGTGTCGGCGACGTTGGCCCGCGAGGCGAACTTCCAGAACGATCGTCCGACGTACCACCCCGCGCGCTTGCGAAAGAGTCCTACGGGCTGGGATGTCGAGCCGATCGAGTGGGTCGGCTCGTCGGACCTGCGGGCCTTCCTGAAGGCCGACGCCCTGCTTCGATTACCCCCCGGCGAGGTGCGCTATCCCGCCGGACACCGCGTCGATGTCCTCCGGCTGGACGGCTGACCGCACGAGGAGCAAGGATGGCGACCCTGGCGACGGCCACGACCCGACCCCCGGCACCCGCGCTGACGAAGTGGCTCGCCCCGCTGGCGAGCGCGGGGCTGCTCTACCTGTGCTTCTTCCCCGTGGCCTGGTCCTGGCTCGCCTGGGGGGCGATGGTCCCCGTCCTGTGCCTCGTCCGGCTCCCCGGCCAGCCTCGCTGGCTGAAGTCGGCGGCCTACCTCGGCGGGCTGGCGTTCTGCCTCCCGGCGTTCCAGTGGTTCCGCGTCG
>JANXSH010001124.1 GCA_025356615.1 Planctomycetia bacterium
CTCTGTGACTCTGTGGTTAGCTCTCTTCATTCCATCACACCCGCGCGGAAGCGCAGGTCGGTGAGCGACGTATCCGGTAGCTTGCGCCGCAGCCCCTCGAGGAGCCGACGGCGGTGGAATTGGGCCAACTCTTGCAGCAACACCGCGTTGCCGACCGTGATCTCGAGAACCCCCCGGCGAAGCGCCTCGACGCGCGTCTGGGCCGCGTACTCCGGCCCCACGACCTCCGCCCACGCCTTCTCCAGATGCAGCCGCCCCTGCCGACGACCCCACCCCTTGGCCGTGAACAAGCGACTGAGGATCTCTTTCAGATCCTCGGGGCCGCGCTCGGGTTTGTGTTTCTTGAAGCTCATAGGGTTCAGTTTTGGCGTGTGTTGACCCCAACGGGGTCGTATGTTGAAGCCCAGGGCAACGCCCTGGGTATTCGTGTCGTCCCTCGTGTCCGTCCTGTCTCACGATTAGCATTCCGCGTCCCGCATCCGCGATACGCATCCCCAGGGCGTTGCCCTGGGCTTCAACATGCGACCCCGTTGGGGTCAACACACGCCAAAACTGAACACTATGTCAGCGGCATTATCAGGTACGAATAGTCCTTCTCATACCTCAGTAGGGCGGGATTGGACCCGTCGATCAGGTCGAGCATCACGGACGCATCGGGCGGCAGGATCTTGAGCATCTCGACGACGTAGGCGGGGTTGAAGTTGATGTCGGTCGGCTTGCCATCGTATTCGATCGGCAACTCGATCTTGGAGCGGCCCGAGGTGGCTCCCTGGGCGACGAGTGTTAGGCGATTGCGCGTGAACTTGAAGGTGACGCGCGGGCTTTCGCTCTCGGCCATGATGGCCGCCTGGCGTACCGCCGCCTGGAAGCCCCCGACGGGCATCGAGATCGTCGTGGCCTGCTTCTTGGGCATGACCGCTTGCCAGTTCGGGAAACGACCCTCGACGAGGCGACTGTAGATGACCGCTCGCTCGGTGCGGAACAACACCTCGTTGGGGCGAATGCACACCTTGACCGTCGCCTCGGGGTCGTCGGCGAGGTTGCGCTCGAGGAGGCTCATCGCCTTCGTCGGTACGACGGGCGTTTGTCCCTTCGTCGTGTGACCCCCGGTCGCCGTCGCCAGGCCCTCGGCCAGGGCGAGTCGTCGGCCGTCCGTGGCGATGAGACGGACCTTGTCGCCGTCCATCTCCCAGGCGACGCCGGTCATGCTGAAGCGCTCCGCCTTCTCGGCGGTGGCGAACACGGTCCGCCGGATCATCTCGCGGAGGCTGCCCGCGCTGATCTCGTGGTACTTCTCTTCCGTGAA
Source organism: Planctomycetia bacterium (assembly GCA_025356615.1). Classification (GTDB taxonomy): domain Bacteria; phylum Planctomycetota; class Planctomycetia; order Gemmatales; family Gemmataceae; genus JANXSH01. The sequence continues at coordinate 1,307 of JANXSH010001124.1, forward strand.
GTGCGGGAAGTCCGGGAACTGTGCCGGATCCTCGCTCGCCATCTCGAACTCGAGGGTCGCGCCTCGGATCGTGCAGGCGCTCGCGTCGGCCTCGATGGTCAACTCGCTGTCGCGCGCCTCTCGGAGGATGGAGACGAGGCGCGCCGCCGGGAGGATGGCTTCGCCCGGCTCCTGGATGGTCAGTCCCTGGACATCGAGCCGGATGCCAACTTCCTGGTCCGTGGCGATGAGCGTGCAGCGCGCGTCGGTGGCGACCGCCTTGATGTTCATCAGGATCGGCTTGAGCGCCTTGTTCGCCGGGATGGCCGCGCTCACGAGCTGACAGCCCGACAGTAGTCCCTCACGATGACAGATCGCTTTCATGCCTTCCCTCCCTGGGTTGTACCTTCTCGAGCATAAAGAAGAACCTCTTCTGTATAGAAGCTTCGCAGTAGTAGTAAGGTCTCGCCGATTTCTGTGGATAACCTTTCCAGTCTCAGCGCAACTCTTGTAGTAAAAGCGAGATACGATGATCGGGGCGATGTGGAAAAGCCGTTGATGGCTTGTCGCGCACCTGTGGCGCATCGTTGATACGATTGCGGTCGGGTGTCGAGGGTTGGGGAACGGCTAAGATCCATCATCATCTTTCATCGAAGGCGCGTCAGTCGGTCAACAGGTTTTCCACATTGTCAGTGACAACGAAAAAAGGCTACCCGAGGTCGGTCCGCAGGCGCAGGACGGCACCGGACAACTGCGAGTCATTGGGCAGGGCGTCGGCCACCTTCCGGCAGGCGTGCAGGACCGTCGAGTGGTCGCGCCCGCCGAAGTAGTCGCCGATCTGGACGAGCGACAACGTCGTCAATTGTCGCGCCAGGTACATGCCGATCTGGCGCGGCAGGAGGACTTCCCGGCCCCGACTCTGGGAGCGGAGGGCGCGGGGATCGACGCGGTAATATTCGCCGACCCGATGGGCGATCTGGTCGATGGAGAGGTGCCGACGCTCGGCCTCGTCGTCGAAGGCCGACTCGAGGTCGGCGAGATCGACGCGATGGCCCAGGACCGCCGTCAGGCGTTCGACGCGGGTGAGCGTACCCTCGAGCTGGCGGACGCTTCCGGGGGTGTTCGCGGCGAGCCAGTTGACGACCGCCGTGGACATCGACAGGCCGAGTGTCGTGGCGCGCTGGCGGAGGTACGTCGCCCGGCTGGTGGGGGTCAGCGGGTGGACGCCAACGACCAACCCTTGAGCGAGTCGGCTCGTGAGCCGAACGGGGAGCGAGGTCAACTGGGCCGGGCCTTCCGTGGCAGTGACGATCAGCGGACGGCGACGGGCCAGGCAGCGATCGACGAGCATCACCATCGTCTCGATGGACCGCGGGGCCAGGTGTTGGATGTCCTCGACGAAGACGATATCCGCGTCGCGCCAGGCGGGCGGCACGTCCGGCTCGGGGTCGCGCAATTCGCGGGCGGTCATCGAGGCGATCACGAGATCGAGTCCGGCATGGCTAACGCGGGAGGCCAGGCCGTCGAGCAGCCGCGACTTGCCGCTGCCCGGCGGTCCGTGGATGAACAGGGGGATGAAGACGGGACCGCCAGCGTTCCGACGAGACGCCAGCGGAGGTTGCTGTTGGACGTGGTCCCACAACTCCTCCACGGCTTGCCACGCCGCACGGTTCTCGGGCAACTCCACCCAGGTGAGCCGCCCCAGGTCGCTCATTCTTCCCTGACCCTGTTGCATACCGATATCGTAGCAGAATCGTGGTAATGACGCAAGCCCTGTGCCACGCCTGCAAGTGCTTATCGGCCATCGAGATACGTCACGATTTTGGGGGGTCTGATTCTGAATGGATGTACACGCCGAAAAAAGGCTATTCGCCGACCATGGGATCTCGTCTCGATCGCGTCACCACCGCGACGATGCGCCGGGCCGCCTCGACCATGTCCGCCTCGTCGATGCCCGCGTGGAAGCTGAACCGCAAGGCGCTTCGCAGCACATCCTCCGGGACGTTCATCGCACGCAACACGGGCGACGGCAGCAACGACCCGGACGAACACGCCGCCCCGGTCGAGCAAGCCACCCCCGCGAGGTCCAGGCTCATCAGGAGGGCGTCGGCTCGCAAACCGGGGAACGAGACGTTGAGCGTCGAGGGCAACCCCTCGCCGTTGACGACGAACGGCCGGGCGGCTTCGATCCCTTCGAGCAGCGCCCGTCGAAGGAAGTGAATCCTCTCCGCGCGTTCTTCCATCGTCGTGATGGCGTGTTGCAGCGCGGCCACCAGGCCGACGACGAGGGCGACCGGCTCGGTGCCGGGCCGTCGCCCCTGTTGCTGATGCCCGCCGCGCGTTAGGGGCCGCAGTCGCACCCCGCGCTTCACCAGCAGCGCCCCGATGCCGCGCGGCCCGTGGAACTTGTGGGCCGATAGCGAGAGCGTCGCAACGCCGAGGGCGTGGAAATCGACGGGGATCTTACCGACCGCCTGCACCGCGTCGCAGTGGAGGGGGACGACGGTTGCTTCCCTCGCCCCCGTACTCGGGGGAGAGGGGTCGGGGGTGAGGGGGTGAGGCTCTGTC
>JANXSH010001151.1 GCA_025356615.1 Planctomycetia bacterium
CGCCGCAGGGCCGTAATTATTGACAATATTTCGGGCCGGGGTAATAGTTTGCGGGCGTCTGGCAGGGTGATAGTCATGATACGTTCCTCCTTCTTCCCTCTATACTTATTATACGCTGGTCCAACCTCCACTTATTGATGATCTATCGGGCCGGGGTAATATCGTTCCGCATTCTGCGGGAATACCGCATTTTCCTGGGGATAATCGAGGAACTTTGAGGACGTTCGGGGAGGATTGACAGGAGGGGCATGGTTGCGTAAGATATGGTAGGATAATGAGTTTCGATGCTGAAGCGCCTCGGCCAGGGATTTTTCGACACGCTGGGGGTCAGGGGTTGGAATCCCTTAGCGCCCATTCCACCAGACCCGCTGACAGCCCTTGTCAGCGGGTCGTTTGCGTTGACAGGATAACCACTTACGGCAAGCCGGAGCGTCGGCAGCGAGTCGAGCGCCCCCCTCACGTCGAGCAACCTTGGGTCGGAATAGATTCCCGTCGTCAACTGTATGTCGGAGTGTCGCATCGCGGCTCGTGCGGTGCGCGGAGCCACCCCGCCCTTGCTCATGAGGGTGCCGAACGTCGTTCGCAGGGCGTGAACGTCGAGCGTCCGCCCTCAGTTGTCTCACTTCGCGCTGGATACGTTGCAGCTTACCGGCGAGCAGTCCCGCAGGTCGTCGAGCGTGCCGCGGCGATTTACACGTCCCTGATCCTGCCACGACACCGCAATTAGCCGTGCGTCGAGCTGCCGGTGCCGAGATCGGTGCCAATGTTCTGTTGGGCGACGAGGTCCGTTAGGCCCGGTGCCCTCGGCCCTTGCTCGAAGCGATACGCGAAAGCCTCGCCAACCGTGCCTCGTCTCCTATCCTGAACACTACCCTCCGCCGTCTTCCCTGGAGTCTCACCGCATGCTGCGCTCGTTCCTCCTACTCGCCTGCCTCCTGTCCGCGTCGCTGACCGCGCTCGCCTTCGTCGATGCGCCCGTCGCCGGCCCGACCGCCTTCAAGGGCGCGACGATCCTCACCGCCGCCGGGCCGAAGATCGAGTCGGGCGTCCTCGTCTTCGACAAGGGCGTCATCGTCGCCGTCGGAGGTGCCGACACGCCCATCCCCGAGAACGCCAAAGTAGTCGATGTCACCGGCAAGACGATCATCCCCGGCCTGGTAGACTCGCACTCGCACGTCGGCATCTACGGGCGACCGGCCGTCTCCGCCCACAGCGACGGCAACGAAGGCTCCGGTGCAGTCCAGCCATCGCTTCGCGCCCTCGACGCCATCTGGCCGGACGACCCCGGCATCCGCATGGCGGTCGCGGGCGGCATTACGACGGCGAACATCATGCCTGGATCGGGCAACGTCATCGGCGGGCAGACACTCTACGTCAAGCTGCGCGGCCGGACCATCGAGGCGATGCGCCTCACGCCCGACGCGGTCCTCGGCGGCCTCAAGATGGCCAACGGCGAGAATCCCAAGTCGTACAACTTCGGCCGCAACAAGTCGGCCCCCGCGACGCGCATGAAGCTCGCGGCGATGCAGCGCGCGGAGTTCGTCAAGGCGCGCGAATACAAACGTAAATGGGACGCCTACCGCAAAGCTAAGGCCGACACTAAGGATGCGACCGAGCCGGAACGCGACATAGCGATAGAACCGCTCGTCGAAGTGTTGGAACGCCGACGCACCGTGCATTTCCACTGCCACCGCGCCGACGACCTGATGAGCGCGGTCCGCCTCGCCAAGGAGTTCGGCTTCGAGCTGGTGTTGCAGCACGCCACCGAGGGCTATCGCATCGCGAAGGAACTCGCCGAGGCGAAGATCCCGGTCTCATTGACCCTCATCGACAGCCCCGGCGGCAAGCTCGAGGCGATGGGCCTCCTCGAGGAGAACGCCGCCGCCCTGACGAAGGCCGGCGTCAAGGTCGCGATCAACACCGACGACCCCGTCACCGAGTCGCGGTTCTACCTGCGCACCGGCGCGATCGCCGTTCGCGGCGGGATGACCGAACTCGAGGCGCTCCGGGCGATGACGCTCCACCCCGCCCAGATGATGCACCTCGACGCCCGACTCGGCTCTCTGGCCAAGGGGAAGGACGCGGACTTCGTCGTCCTCAGCGGGTCGCCCTTCTCGAGCTACACCCACGTCGAGCAAACCTGGATCGACGGGAAACTCGTCTTCGACCGCGCGAAGCAGCGTGACTGGGCCTATCAAGCGGGGGGCTTCGCCCTGGGTGATGACGACCGAATGCCGAAGCGCCCCGCAGTGGTCAAGCCGCTGGGCATCGTCAAGGCCCCGGCCTTGCCCAAAGGCGCGAAGAAGCCGACGGGATCGAGCAAGTCGCTCGCCATCCTCGCGGGCCGCATCCACACGGTGAGCGATGGGACGATCCTCGACGGCATCATCCTCGTCGAGGACGGGAAGATCACCGCAGTCGGGCCGCGCGCGGATATCGAGATCCCGGCGGGGACGCCGACCGTGGCCGCCGCCGTCGTCACACCCGGACTGATCGACGCGGCGAGTTGCCTCGGCTTGTCCGGCGGGGCGAACGTGTCGGCGGACCAGGACCAGGACGAGAAGACCGACCCCAACCAGGCCGACCTGCGCGTGATAGACGGCTTCAACCCCGACGAGGGGTTGCTGGAGTTCGTCCGCCGCGAGGGGGTCACGACGATCCACGCGACGCCGGGCCGGGTCAACGTCATCGCGGGCCAGACGGGGGTGTTCCGCACGATCGGCCGGACCGCCGAGCGCTCGGCGATCCGCTTCCCTGCGGCGCTCCTCGTCAACCTCGGCGAGTCGGCCAAGGGGGCCTATCCGGGCAAACTGCCGACGACACGCATGGGCACTACGGCGCTGCTCCGGGGCGCGTTCACCAAGGCGCAGGCGTACAACCGCAAGGCGTCAGCCAAGGAGAAGCCACCGGCAGACGCCAAGCTCGACGCGCTGGTCCTGGCGCTGAACCGGAAGCTTCCCGTGATGTTCGCCGCCCACCGCGCCGACGACATCGCCACGGCATTGCGACTGGCGCGCGAGTTCAACCTCGATGCGAGCCTACACCTGGCGACCGAGGGTTACTTGATGGCCGACGAGATCGCCAAGGCCAAGGTGCCGGTCATCATCCACCCCGGCATGCAGCGCATCGGGAGCAGCATGGAGACGCTCAACACGCAGCTCGCCAACGCGAGCGTCCTCGCGGCGAAGAAGATCCCGCTGGCGATGGGCACCAGCTTCGAGGGCTACGTCCCCAAGACGCGCGTGCTGCGCCACGAGGCCGCCGTCGTCGCCGTCCACGGCCTGGGCCACGCCCGCGCGCTGGACTCGATCACGCTCGGCGCGGCGAAGATCCTCGGCATCGCCGACACGCGGGGGAGCATTACGAAGGGTAAGGTCGCCGATCTCGTTCTGTACGACGGCGACTGCTTCGAGCACGCGGCCCATGTGACGTACACCGTCATCGAAGGCCGGATCGTCTACGACCGCGAGGTCTACCTGGCGCTGCCGTTCGCCCGGAGGGCACTGTCGCTGTCCGGCGGTAGTGTCGGGTGCTGCCTGGGCGAGTGGTAAGAAGATACGGACGAACCACAGAGTCCGAGAAGGCGAGGGCCGCTCGGGAATCGGCTTACTCCCGACCTGGGCGCTCTGCGGACGAGGC
>JANXSH010001168.1 GCA_025356615.1 Planctomycetia bacterium
TCGCTCGTTTCATGAACTTTGGCTGGGCGAATGAGTCCGCCCCACTATAATGATAATCGAGAATCATTCTCGATAGCCAGGTTTCGCTCCGCTACCGCTGGGGTAGACATGCCGGCGAACCGGGCGGAGAGACAGAGTGAGGAGGATGTGTCGTGTCCTTGCCCGCCGTGAACGTGTCCCAGACGCCCGAAGAGAAGTTCCGCGAATACCTGGTCAGCCGATCGCGTCCCCAGCGCTACACGGACCAGCAACGGGACATGGTCCGATTCATCTTCAGCCAGCACCATCATTTCGACGCCGACCAGTTGATCGACGCCATGAAGAAGGCGAGTTTCTCCGTCAGCCGGGCGACGGTCTATCGGACGTTGACGAAACTGGTCGATTCGGGCCTACTACGCAAACTAGAACTCGGCCCGCGCATGTGCTACGAGCACGACTACGGGTATCCCCAGCACGAACACCTCCAATGCGGGCAGTGCGGCAAGATGATCGAGTTCCAGAGCCTCGCCCTCGAGAGTGCCCTACGCGAGGTGGCCCGCCTGCACCACTTCAACGCCTCCGGTCACACGCTCATCATTCGCGGAACCTGCCAGGAGTGTAACCGCTCGCGGTCGAACAAGCGCATGCTGGACTTGATCTGACCGCAGGCTCGAATCGAGAACCGAGGTTGAGGAGAGCATCAAGGTTCGTGCTTCATCTGCTTCCGCAACTCGCGGATGGTCTCTGTGGTTAGGGCTGCCCGATACCAGAGTTTGAGTTTGGACGTGTCGTTTGTGCCTTCGACAGCCAGCCGGATCGTTTCTGGAACTGGATCTTCAAGTCGCAACTCGATAGCTTCCAGCAGGTTAGTTCGCATGAGACGCAACTCGGCGATCTCCGCGCCTTCGCGCATCCAGCCCTTGATGGTTTGGGATTCTCGCATCATCCAGCCCTCCATTCCTCGCATCCAGTTTACCTGACGCGGCGTCAACTCTGCGAAGACCAACGCCGAGTCGCGGTACAACGTCCGACGTGTGACATCGGGTTCGGTCTCGACGGCTTGCTTCCACCGATCGATGAACTCCACCGTCCCGCCTCCGTCCATCAGCGCAAGGAACGGCAGGATGGTCAAGCCCAAATCGCCCCGTTCGATCTTCTCCAAAGTCGAGACGGCGTCTTGACGAGACACATCCACGATAAACGGAGCGAGCCGCGTGCCGAAGCCTCCCCACGTCCACTCGAGACGCGCAACTTTCTGGACACCCGTAAGGTTCAAGACTACGGAGCCGACCGCCGGGCCGGTGGGGTCGCACGACGGGTTGACCTCCTTGCCCAAGAGCAGTTCGTAGTGTCCCATGCGGTAGAAGATGCCCGGCTCCGGCTCCTCCTCGATCTCGGCGACCATCCAGGTTTGCCGATCGGCGTGTCCCTCATCACGGAAGAGGGCGACGAGGTCATTCGTGCGGTCTGATTCACCAGGGCGGACGAGTCGGCGCGTGTAGTCCCAATCTTGGAACTTCAGGCTTGGCACAGAAATGCAGCAAGACAGCGCCCAGCCGAAGAACGCTGCCCCGTCTGTCTTCGCCACGGGTCGCGCGGTTTGGTCGAATTGCCCCACGGTTTACCCCCCTCGTTATCACCTCGTCGAGGTTCGAGATGAGAGCATCACGGCTTTCTACCAGAGTCCGAGCGATCTATGGATCATCCCCTCCACGGTCAGGTTCAGGTCGCGCGATGAACGCCGAACAGCCCACCGATTGGGATCGGTGAGCTTTGTCCGAGTCGAGGCGTGATCTGGGATCAACGCTTCGAGAACTGGAACGACTTACGGGCACCCTTGCGGCCGTACTTCTTGCGTTCCTTCATGCGGCCGTCGCGGGTGAGGAAGCCGGAGTCGCGGAGCTTCTTGGTCATGCTCTGGATGGCTTCGTCGCCGGACTGGCCCTCGGGGGCGGTCTTGGCAGTCTGGAGGCCGAACATGCTCTTGAGAGCGCGGGCGACCCCCTGGTTGCACGCGCCGGCTTGACCGGTGAAGCCGCCACCCTTGACGTTGATGTGGACATCGAGACGACTGTGCGTCTCGGTCAGGGTCATCGGGCCGACGACGGCGTTGCGGTCCTTCGCCTCGGTGAAGTAATTCTCCATCGGCTTGTGGTTGATCGTGACCTTACCGGTGCCCTCGGTCAGGAAGACGCGGGCGACGGCGGTCTTGCGACGGCCGGTGCCCAGATAAGCCCGCTTCTTGTTGACGAAGACGGGGGGCTTCTCTTTGCGCTTCTGGGGCTGAGGTTGCGTGTCGGTCGTCGTTGTCGTCGGGATAGCGTCGTCCACGGATCCGGTCTCCTCGCTCACAGGGTGGCAGGCAGCTCGAACTTCACGGGTTCCTGCGCCTGGTGCGGGTGGGTAGTGCCAGCATAGATCTTCAATTTGGTCATCATCTGACGGCCGAGGATGTTGCGCGGGACCATGCGCTGGACGGCCATGCGGAGGATGCGGTCGGGGTGGGTCGCCATCCAGTCGCGGGCGGTCGCGGTCTTGAGGCCACCGGGGTATCGCGTGTACCAGTGGTAGGTCTTGGCCTCGAGCTTCTTGCCGGTGAACCGGACCTTCTCGGCATTCACGACGATGACGAACTCGCCCGAGTCGATGTGCGGCGTGTATTCGGGCCGGTGCTTGCCGCGAAGGATGTTGGCGATCAGGACCGCCAGGCGGCCAACGATCTGGTCGTTGGCATCGATCAGATGCCAGCGGCGCGTAATCGTCTGCGGCGTGGCTAGGATTGTACTCATGCGTCTACCATCGGTGTACGAATACTGCGGGAAAGAAATAATATCATAGGGGTTCAGAGCCGACCGTCAAGGTGAGTGCGTCGATATTTGCGCCGGGAGTGTGGCAAATGGGGTCTCCGCCAATCATGCTGACGCGGTAGACGTGGAAAGAAGAAGACCTCCCTCGAAGCCTCGAAGTTGCAAAGGAAGACGAGAAGAACTCATTTATTCTCGTCTTTGCGTCTTTGCGTCTTCGAGGGAGGTCTTCTGCTTACGAATCAGCATAAATGGCGGAGAGCCGAAAATAGGAGCCTCAGAATCGCCTCTGCCTCTGGATGAGGTACTCCAGCAGCGCCTTGTCGAAATTCACGCTCGTGTCGATCGGGACGTAATCGACGCCGATCTTGCCGCACTCGGTGCGGTAATGCTTCTGGAACTCGGCGAGGGCGGCAAGGTAGTCGTCGCGCATGCCGCGTGCGTCGAGGGTGAGGCGTTCGGGGGATTCGACATCCTCGAACTCGACGACGCCGT
>JANXSH010001174.1 GCA_025356615.1 Planctomycetia bacterium
GAGCGGCTGCGAGTTGCGCAAACTGCCCGCCCCCGAGATCTGCCGCGGGCGCATCCTCGCCCTCGACCTCTCCGCCGACCAGCCTTCCCCGCGCGGAACTCGATGTCCGGATTTAACGCAGAACGTGATGTCCGGTAACAGCTCCGCTCCGCGTCGCGGCTACACGCGAATCCCGCCTACCGAACCTGCGCCGCCGCCTTCTTACGCGCGGCCTGGGGATGCTTCGACATCGGACGGTGGTCGTCCAGCCCGACGACGCTCAGCTTGCGCCCGGCGTGTTCGTATTCGGATTCCAACTCGTGCAGTTTCTCCATCACCGTGTGGTCCACGAGCCGGGTCGCGGATAGATCGACGACCACGTCACGGTCGGAGGAGACCTTGTCCAGCGTGTTCTTCAGCCACAGCCAGTTCGTGAACACCGCCGCCTGCTCGACCGTCACCACGGAGGTGCGCTCGTCACGCGACTCGACGGTTATCAGCGGCTTGAGCATGCCGCCGATGGGCGCGCCGTTGATCGCGTGGATCACGAACTCCATCGCCACTCCCGCAGCGATCCCGATGAGCAGGTCGGTCGCCAGGGTCGTGACCAGGGTCGTCAGGAAGATGACGAGCTGCTCCTTACCGACCATGTAGGCGTGCGCGAACTCGCGCGGGGAGGCCAGTCGGTAGCCCGTGTAGACCAGCATGGCGGCGAGGGCGGCGAGGGGGATGTGGTTGAGGACGCTCGGGATAGTCGCCACGCACACGAGCAGGAATAGGGCGTGGAAGAGGTTGGCGAGTCGCGTCCGCGCCCCGTTGTCGATGTTGGCCCGGCTGCGGACGATCTCGGAGATCATCGGCAGGCCGCCCACGAAGGCCGACGCCACGTTGGCCAGGCCGACCGCCGTCAAGTCGCGGTTGAGGCTCGTCTTGCGCCGCCAGGGGTCGATCAGGTCGATGGCCTTGGCGCTGAGGAGGGACTCGAGGCTGCCGACCAGGGCGAACATGAGGACGTACTTCCAGCCGATCAGCGCCAGGCTCGGGTCGGTCAGCGCGCGGAAGTCGGGGAAGGCGATGCCGGCGAACAGGCTGTCGGGCAGGTTGACCTCGTATTCCGGCCCGATGACGTAGGCGCGCTCGCCGAGGCGGTAGTTGTGGCTCTCGTGCAGGTTGAATGCCAGTCCCAGGAGGACGGACACGAGCAGGACGAGCATGGGTGCGGGGATCCGGCGGACGTAACGATTGCGGATCATCGGCAGGCCGAACAGGATCAGCAGGCTCACCCCGCCGATCAGGGCGATCTCGGGGTTGAACGCCTGGAACAGGGTGTTCGGGATGGCGGCCATCTGCGTGAAGGGTCCGCCCTTCAACCCTTGGACGCCGAGGGCGATGTGGATCTGCTTGACGGCGATGATGACGCCGATCGAGGCGAGCATGCCGTGGACCGCCGCGCGGGGGAAGAAGTCGCCGATGATGTCGCCCAGCTTGAGCATCCCGAAGGCGAGTTGGATCAGGCCCGCAGCCACGCCCACGCCGAGGGCGAGGTGGTAGGCGTTCTGGTTGGCCAGGCGAACGGCGTCGGAGGGTGCCCCGCCGATCACTCCGCCGAACTCCATGAAAGCCCCCAGGGCGATGACGATCAGGCCGGCGGCCGGCCCCTTGATGGTCAGCTCGGAGTTGCTGAGGAACGTCGTCAGGATGCCCCCGATGATCGCGGTGTAGACCCCGGCGATCGGCGGGTAGCCGCTAGCCAGGGAGATGGCCAGGCACAGCGGCAGGGCGATCAGGAAGACCAGGAAGCCGGACAGTAAGTCGGCGGACCAACTCCCCTTCATGGTCGGAAGGGCGGCGCGTTGGCTGCCGGGGGCGACGGTAGGTATCGTATCGGGGGTCATTTCGAGACTCCGGTGCATGGGGCGGAAATGGGCACGTTCAGACGGAGAGTAAGGGAGAGATCGAGCGAGCAATGGCTTATTCGTCCTTGTGGGCGAGGTGTACGTCGGACTCGGGCAACTCGGCGGCTTCTCCCCCGAACAGTTTCCGGCGCTGGTCGCGAATCTCCACCGCAGCCTTGTTCCGTGACCCGACTGCCTGTTGTGGGAACAACCCGCCGACGAGGATCAACACGGCCAGCGCCAGGACCGTGAGCTTCTCGCGCGGGCTGATCGCCAGCGGGACCGAAGAGACGTGCTTCGTCCCAGTGAACAAGAGGAAGTAGACGCGGACTACCGCGACCCCGTTGAGGGCGGCCACGAGGACGACGATCAGGCCGATGTTGAAGGCGTAGGCGACCGCCCCATCCACAAGCAATTCCGTTGCCAGGAAG
>JANXSH010001189.1 GCA_025356615.1 Planctomycetia bacterium
CGTCAAGGAAGACCTCATCCCCGATAACGCCGACCAGATGCTCTTCCGCCTCGGGCCGTACATCGCCTTCTGCGGCGCGTTCGGAGCCTTCATCGCCCTGCCCTTCGCCTCGGGCTGGTCGGCCTACACGACCGGCGCGGGTGCGTTCGCCATCGGCGTCTTCTTCATGCTCGCCGTGATGTCCACCGAAGTCTTCGGCATCATCCTCGCGGGCTACGGCTCCGGGTCGAAGTGGGCACTGTTCGGCGGCATGCGCGAGGCCGCGCAGATGGTGAGCTACGAAGTCCCGATGGCCATTTGCGTCCTCATCCCCGTGATTGCCGCCGGGTCGATGGACCTGCACCGGATCGCCATGTTCCAGACCGGCCCGTTCTGGAACTGGTACGTCTTCCGCGACCCGTTCACGTTCTGCGCCTTCTGGACCTACTTCACCTGCGCCACGGCCTCGTGCAAGCGGGCACCGTTCGACCTCGCCGAGGCCGAGAGCGAACTCGTCGCCGGCTTCCACACCGAATACAGCGGCCTGCGCTGGTCGTTCTTCTTCATGGCCGAATACTCCGCGATGTTCGCCGTGAGCGGCATCGCCATCCTGCTCTTCCTGGGCGGCTGGAACCCCGGCATCCTCCCCAAGGGCAGCGAGCTGGAGAAACTCCTCACCTGGCCGCACCCGATCGTCAACGTCGGCAACCTCATCAACTCGGTCGTGTTCGTCCTCAAGGCGTGGATCCTGGTCTTCGTCATGATGTGGGTGAGGTGGACCCTGCCGCGCCTCCGCATCGATCAGGTGATGATGACGTGCCTTAAATACCTGCTGCCGATCAGCTGTTTCCTGCTGCTGGGGATCAGCCTCTGGGAAGTGTTGCTCCGGCCGATCGTCGGCGGCTACTTCCACTACCTCATGGCGGGCGGGTCGGTCGCCCTCTTCCTGCTGGTGGTCCTCAAGATCGCGACGACGGCGAACAGGCTCCCGACGGCGAGCGTCGCCACCCCGTGGGCACCCATGATCGCCGCCAAGTCGATCTCCCCGATGAGCAAGAACTGACTCGAAAGCGTTTCTCTCTCCCGCGTCCGAGGCTCGTGATGGACATCCGAGACGTACTGTTCTTCCTGCTCGCCGGGCTGACTTCGGTCAGCGCCATCGCCGTCGTGGTGACGCAAAACATCGTCCGCGCCGCGACCTGGCTCCTGTTCGCCCTCGCCGGCACGGCGGGAATCTTCTTCCTGCTCGGGGCCGACTTCATCGGCGCGACGCAGTTGCTCATCTACGTCGGCGGGACGCTCGTCCTCGTCGTCTTCGGCGTCATGCTCACCGCCCAGGGGCCGTTCGTCAACCTGCGAATCGGCGCGGCCGAGTGGGCCATCTCGCTCCTCGCCGGGCTGATGCTCTTCGGCGTCCTGGCCGTCAGCCTGTGGGGCGTCAAGGTGCCGCCGGGCAGCAAGCCGGAGTCGGCCAACGAGGTCCGGCCCATGACGGCGAGCAAGCACCTCGGGGCGGCCCTGCTCGGCGACACGCGCGTCAACCGCGAGGCGAAGATGACGGGCCCGGAGGGTGTCACTCAGCGCGACCGGGCGCGGATGTCGTACCTCCTGCCCTTCGAGATCGTCAGCATTCACCTCCTCGTCGTCCTGATCGGTGCCGCCTACCTGGCCCGCGCCAAACGTCGCCGTGGGGGTGCTTGACCATGATCGACCTGAACGACTACCTCATCCTCGGTGCCATCCTGTTCGTCTGCGGCATCGTCTGCATGGCGACCAAGCGCAACGCCATCGGCGTCCTCATGGGCGTCGAACTCGTCCTCAACGGGGCGACGGTCAACTTCGTCGCCTTCGCCCACTACAACTCGGTCTTCGAGGTCGAGGGGCAAATCTTCGCCCTCTTCGTCATCGTTATGGCGGCGGCAGAGGCGGCCGTGGCGCTGGCCATCGTCCTGAACTTCTACAACAATCATGCGACCGTAGACATCGATTCCGCCGAGGAACTCAAGGGATAGCCATGCCGAACTTCCAGGCACACCCCGGATACCTCTTCGTCGTGGCGACACTCTTGCCGCTGGCGTCGTTCCTGCTCATCTTCCTGGTGAGCGGCTTGTGGTGCATGTTCCGTCGCTACCGCTCCCCCGCGCTCGAGGGTGCGTACCAGCTCGTCGGCGGCGACAAGCCCGGCGTCGTCGCGCCACTCGTCGCGCTGGGCGCGATCGCCCTGGCCTTCGTCGCCAGCCTCACCGGCTTCATCCTCTTCCAGGTCGAGCAGCACCACTACCACCACGATCGTGAAGAAGTCGAAGTCGAACTGAAGACCCTCGAGTCGAAGCTGAAGGGGATCTCGCGGTCGGGCGATGAGAAGGAAATCAAGGCCGCCAAGAACGAGGTCCGCGCCAAGAAGACCGAGATCGAGGGCATCGACAAGACCTGGCAGGAGCGTCGGGCCTCCGGCTGGTCCGGCACGCTCTACGAACTCGTCCGGCTCTTCCCCGGCGAGGCCCGCGACTCCGGGCGCGGCACGACGCTCACCATCGGCTTCCACATCGACAGCCTATCG
>JANXSH010001197.1 GCA_025356615.1 Planctomycetia bacterium
AACCTGGCGACCGCCCAGGTCAACGGCATTTCCTCGGACCCGACCAACCTCTTCTCCGCCTTCGCCGGGCTTCAGTCCAACGGCACGGCACAGTTCGCCAACAACAGCCAGAAGTGGACCATCGCCGACTCCAGCTCAGGCGCGGAGATGGGGGGCGGCCTGGTCTTCGTCGATCCGAAGAACCCGCAAAACATCTACGCCGTCCAACTCCGGGTTGGCACGACCGACACCATCCGACGGTCCCTCGATGGCGGGCAGAACTGGACGACGATCGTCCCGTCTGTCTTCAATTCGACCCTCGCCCTCGACCCCGTCGATCCCAGACGGGTGCTGGTCGGATCCTCGTCCGGGCTGCTCGAATCGCTCAATCAGGGCAATTCTTTCCTCAGCCTCAACTCCCCGATCAGCGTCTCGGCGGTCGCTCTGGCAAGCTACCAGGGAACCTTCTCTGCGGATTTCGACATCGCTCAGGGCTTCCCTCGGGTCGTCGATCAGGGTGCCAACGCCTATGACCCGAAAACGGTCTATGTCACGAATGGCTCCAGCATCAATGTAACGAAGGATGACGGCCAAACTTGGCGGAATCGGTCGGCCGGCGTCAGTTCGATCTTCGACATCGTCGTCGATCCGCGTAACCGCGACACGGTCTACATCACTCGCAACGCCTTCGGTGGGGAGAAGATCTACAAATCCACCGACGCAGGCAGGACCTGGCTCGGTATCGGCTCCGCCGCTGGCCTCCCGGACGTGCCCGCCTGGAAACTCGTGATCGACCCCCGCAACGGCAACCTCTACGTCGGCACCGACATCGGCGTCTTCACACTGGCAACCGGCTCCTCCACCTGGCAGCGCTTCGGCGTCGGCATGCCGAACACCCAGGTCAAGTCCCTCGAACTCAACCAGAACACCAACACCCTGCTCGCCGGAACCTACGGCCGCAGCGCCTTCCAGCTCTTCCTGAAGCCGAGTCTGACTTCGGCCACTTCGGTCCCCGCCGCCCTCGTCGCCCTGAGTGGCTCCTCGTTCTGGACCGGGCCGGTCGTCCTCAACGGCGATCCCGTCTCGAACCAGGTCGTCATCGGTGCCTACGGCACCCAGGATCTCTCGAACGGCCTCTCCGCCGCTCAACTCACCATCCAGGGGACCATCAGCGACCTGACCGCAGGCAGCAACCCGACGCTGATCAAGATCGGCCAGGGAGATATCATTTTCTCCGGGCCGAACATCTATGGTGGCCTGACCGACATCCGTGAAGGCGCGCTCGTCGCCAACAACCTCCAGGCCCTCGGCGGCAACACCCTCGGCACCACGGTCCACGCCAGCGATGTCAAGAACGCAGCCGGCGACTACGTCGGTGCGTCACTGAAACTCCGCAGCAATCTCAACTCGGAGCAGGTCACACTCTACGGGGACGGCATCTCGTTCGACGGCCACTACACCGGGGCTTTCCGCAACGAGAGCGGTTTCAACACCTTCACCGGCCAACTCCTCCTCGGGACGACCGATCCGCTCACGACCCACGCGCTCACCTCGGTGACGATCGGGGCGGACAGCAACAGTCAACTGACGATTACCGGGGTAATCAGTGACAAGACCGGCGCGATCAGCCTCGTGAAGGAGGGCACCGGAGCGGTCGTATTCGCCGCTGCCAACACCTTCGGGGGTCTGACCACGGTCGATCGCGGTGCCCTCCAGGTCGAAAACAACAACGCCCTGAGCGCCGCAGGAGGCACGGTTCTCGACGGGGCACAGATTCAGATCCAGTCGCCGACCGACCCGATCTCCGGGTTGCTGACTTCCCTGAACGTCAACGTGCCGCTGATCCTGTCCGGCACCGGAATCAACGGCACGGGTGCCCTACTCAACACCGGCGGCAACAACACCTGGGGGGGTAACATCCTCTTCCAGGAGTTGGCGGGTTTCTCGCCGTTCACGACTCCGACCGGCATCGTGGCGATCGCCTCGGCCAACGCCGGCGATACGCTGACCCTCGCCGGCGTCGTCAGCGAGACGACTCCGTCCGGCCTGAGCAAGATCGGCCAGGGGACCGTGGTCCTCCAGAATGCGAACACCTACACTGGGGCAACTTACGTCCACGCGGGCATCCTCGATGTCCAGAACGCGAACGCTCTGGGCAATCGCAGCAACACCTACGCCTCGATCCAGCAGATCACCACGGTCAGCGACCAGCAGACCGGGAACTTCACCATCAACTTCAACGGTGGTAGCAGGACCCTGAACTGGGGTGACAGCGCCGGGACTGTCCAGGGAGCCCTCCAGTCCCTGTTGCCAGGGGGCGCGACGGTCTCGGTGGTCCAGACAGAGATCCAGACGACGACCCTGAATGGACCCGACCCCTTGCCCAATCCTGGTGGTGCGAAGGGCTTCATCTACACCGTCACCTTCGGCGGCACCTTCGCCCAGACGACCTTGCCGATCACGGCTTCCGGCGCGTTGGGCACGACGGCGGCGGCGAGCGCCGTCGCAGGTGGTGGGATCGATGTCCACGTCGATACGGGGGCCGAACTCCGACTCGACAACGCCGCCGGTATGACCATCACGCACAAAGTGTCGCTCAACGGCACCGGCGTCGGCAACCTCGGGGCGCTGCACGATCTCCTCGGCAACCATACCATTACTGGCCCGATCGACCTCGAGACCTCCAGCTCGATCGGCGTCGATTTTGGGTTCTCGTTGACTCTGACGGGGGACATGACGGCCACGCAGAACATCGATTCCAGCTTCGCTGCGGACCTCACCAAGGTCGATCCGGGGACGCTGATCTTCTCGAACAACGTGACCTACGCCGGGCCGACCAACATCCAGGCGGGGACCGTACAGGTCGATGGCACGATCGGCGCGGTCCGTCTCGCGGGCGGCAGGTTGAGCGGCACCGGCAACGTCGGGGCCATCACCACTACCGGCTCCGGTAGCTCCCTCGAGCCGGGCGACACCTTCGGGACCACCCCGATCGGCTCGCCCACCTCCGTCGGCACGCTCACCAGCACGGGTGGCCTCGTACTCGACCCCACCGACCAGGTCTTCGTCGATCTGATCGGCAATCCACTGCCCAACAACGACCTTCTCCAGATCACGGGCGGCACCAGCGCGATCGCCCTCAACAACGCCGTCCTGGGCGGATTCGTCGCTTCGAGCGTCACGGTCGGCGAGTCCTTCACCATCCTTCAGACCGATGGGCTGACGAACCCCTTCGACGACATCGTGGCGAACAACACCGAGTTCTTCGACGCCTCGCAAGGCGCGGCGGCTCCGGTCGCCGGGGGAGCCTACGCCACGATCGCCTACATCCAGGGGATCAAGTTCGTCGTCGATTACTTCCCCGATCACATCCTCGTCACCCGTCAACTGGCCAACGTCAGCCTGGCGCTGACGGCCCTGGTCGCGTCGCCCGTCTACAGCCAGGTGGAGACCTTCACGGCGACCCTCACGCCGGAAGTCGGCTCTCCCCCTCCCACCGGAAAGGTCGATTTCGCCTTCACGGTGGTTGCGACCGGCATCACCACGCATTACCTGATCCCGATCGACCCGCTGACCGGCACGGCGACCTTCGATCCGACCGCAGCGAATCCCAACGGCACCGGGGCACCGCTGGCTCTGGGCAGCTACTCGGTCAGCGCTTCCTACGATGGCGTGGACGGTCATGGTATCGCCGCTTTCACACCCGCTTCCGACGGGCCGGTGAATGTCACGGTCAGCCAGGCTCCCACCGTGACGACGCTGACGCCATCGAACCCGGCTGCGGTCTACGGCGAAGCGGTCATCCTCTCTGCCGCGGTGAACGTCGATCCCACGGTGGTTCCGACGCAGGTAACGGGATCCCTCCAGCCGACCGGAACCGTGGTCTTCACCGAGAGCGGGGTCTTCTCTGTCATCAAGACGATCGTCGGTGCCAACCACACCGCCACGTTCGACATCTCGACGCTGCCGACCTTCCTGAGCGTGGGGACGCACCACATCACCGCCGCCTACTCGGGCGACACGAACTACATCATCAGTACGACGAGCTACGACCTGGTCATCTCCCAGGGCTCGACGACCATCACGGCCCTGACCGTCACGCCTACCCCGCTGGACTTCGGCACGGCGGCCACTCTGAAGGCCACTATTCATGCCAACGCTCCGGGAAGCGGAACGCCGACGGGCACGGTCGATTTCTTCATCGGCCCGCTCGGATCCATGGTCTTCCTGGGCACGGGGACCGTCTCCACGACGGCCGGTGTCACGACGGCAAGCATTCCGACGACCGGAGGCCAACTCCCGGCGGGCGTCAACCAGACGATCACCGTCATCTACAGCGGCGATACGAACTTCGCCAGCACCAGCAATTCGTTCCTCCAGACTGTCCGGGGGACGACGGCGGAGACTCTGACCTCGAGCGCCTCCTCCGTGGTGGTCGGCCAGGCCCTGACCTTCACGGCGAAGATCACGTCCGGGTATGCCTTCGGCCCGCTCTCCGGGACGGTGAACTTCTTCGATCTCACCAACGGCGGAGCCTTCCTGGGCACGGGTTCGGTCATCGATACCTCCGGCACCATCATGGGTGCCACGAGCAGCGGTTACGCCACTCTCATGGTCGGGCTGGCCGGATCGGTCGGAAGCCACACCATCCAGGCCTCTTACCTGGGCAATGCCAACTACGCCAGTTCCACGGCCACGTTCAATCAGACCGTCGGTGCCACGGGCACTCGGAACAACACCACGACGGTGGTCTCGAACAATAATCCAGCGACGATCTGCCAGCCCGTGACCTTCACCGCGACTGTCACCGATTCGCTCTCGGCGATCGTCCCCACGGGCACGATCACCTTCAAGGATGGGGCGACGATCCTGGGCTACGGAACCCTGGCGGCCTCGGGAGTTGCCGGGCAGGCCAAGGCTTCGTTCACGACGACAACCCTCATCCTCGGCAATCACCCCATCACGGCGTTCTACAGCGGTAGCTCTACTTTCGCCGCGAGGACTGCCACCCTTTCCCCTGTCCAAGTCGTCAACGCGGCGGGAACCAGGACGAGTTCGACGATCATCGCCGCATCGACCCCGACGGCTGTGTACGGCCAGCCCGTGACCTTCACGGCCACCGTTACCGATACGGGTGTCGTCCCGGTCAAGATTCCCACCGGGTACTTCGCCTTCTACGAGGGATCGACCTTGCTGGGCTACAGCGGTCGAATGACGACCTTCAGCCCGACCCAGGCGAGGGCCACCTTCACGACGACCGCCCTAGCAATCGGGGCACACTCTGTCTCGGCGGTGTACCTCGGCGATGCCAACTTCGCCAAGGGAGCCAACTCGTTGCCGGTCGATGTCACGGTGAACCAGGACGCGACCACGACAACGCTGACCTCGAACGCCCCGATCATTCCTCCCAGTATGATTCCGATCATTCCCGCCGGCACCGTCGTGACCTTCACGGCCACGGTCGCCCCGGTCGCCCCTGGGTCCGGTCTGCCGACGGGAACGGTCACCTTCATGGACACGACCAGCGGTGCTACCCTGGGAGTCGCCACGGTCTTCAACGGGGTGGCAACCCTAACGACTGCCCTGACGACGGTCGGCATGCACAGTATCAAGGCAATCTATAGCTCCGATACGAACTTCCTCGGAAGCATGTCGGCGGTCAAGCCTCACCTCGTAACGAGGGCCGCGTCCCTCGCGAGTGCGAGTGCTTCGACGCTCCTTCCCGCGACCCCGATAACGTTCACGACGAAAGTCGAGGGGGTTCTCGCGGGCCTCGGAACTCCGACGGGGAACGTGTCGATCTACATCGACGGCATCCTCCGGATCTCGAATGCGACCCTGGTGAACGGGAAGTACTCCTTCGTCTCGGGAGGCTTCGCCGCTGGCAATCACACGTTCCGGATCGTCTACTCCGGCGACAGCAACTTCCTCAACACGGACGTGACCTACACGTTCACCATCAGTGCCGGCTTCACTCCCCCTGCGGGTGGCGGTGGGTCGACCATTGGTGGCCGCGGAACATGATCCCCCGCAGGGGAAGAACGAAGAACCCGGACGACCACTCCTTCGAGCGGGCGTCCGGGTTCCTTGTTTGTTGGCGCTTCTTCTTCTGGTGAAAGACGTGGATGGTTGTCAGTTG
>JANXSH010001204.1 GCA_025356615.1 Planctomycetia bacterium
GAAGCGATGTGGCGAGCCGGGCGAGGTGCGGCAGTTTGTTAAGCTGTCGCGAGCCTATTTCGGCTCGATTTTGATGCGGTAGAATTTGACCGGCGCTCGCGGGAATCCGAATTGTGACCCCATAACCAGCCCGACTTCGTCGAACTCCGTAACGTCCGAATCCACCCCGACAAAAGTGACCTGGAACTTCGACCATTCTTTGTCCTCGAGCCAGACATTGTCTTTGGGTCCGTCCACCAACCTCCCTTCCAGCGCCTCCCCGCCACCCGTGGTGAGGTTGAGCTTTTTGCAGAGGTGGATAGTAGACTTGGTGTCCGGTGACGTGTCGTGCCGCGCGGCAAATGTGAAGATGACCCTCTTACGCTCCTTGGGGTGGCGGACGCACTTGACTAATTTGTATTCGACCCCCCCCACGAGCGCCTCCGTGCGTGACTTCGCCCCGGTCTTGGCACCCGGTTTGGCCTTGGCCTCTTTCTTGAGCAGTTCGACCTCCTTCTTGAGCAGTTCGACCTCCTTCTTGAGTAGTTCGTTCTCCCTCCGCAGTTTCGCGACCTCATCGGCCTCTTGAGCCCGAGTGGCCGGCGTGAACAGGAAGCACAGCGCCGTCAGCGCACCAAACATCACGATCTTCTGCATCGGTCACCTTTTTAAAAGCCGCACTGGTGATTATCCTGCGCGCCGGTAGCGTATGGCGGCACCGCCACCGTAACACCCTCGCGCCGGCACCGTATCGCCTGACACCGGAATACAATATCAACAATGATTGAAACCCTCGCCGATCGACTTGTCAACTGCACTTTCTCAATTTTTTCTTGGCACCCCTGCCGACACCTGCACACTCATCAATTAAGCTTGGTCGAGGCCGTAGAGATCCTATATCCGGCACGGCTCGCGAGAGAGGTCGGTCACTCGCGGCACGGATGGAAAGTGGAACCCTCTTCGATACGTGCCTGCGGTGTTATCCGTGGTTGAATCTCTTCCTCGCCGGAGTAGAAAGAGGTGGTTCGTCCCTCCTCCCACGAGACTCTACCATGTCCCTCTCCCGGCTCGGTTTCGTCCTCGCCAGCCTGGCTCTCCTCGTAGTTTCTGCGTACGGTGCGGCACCTTCGGAGGGCAGGGTTCGCCGGGTCTCGGTCGTCGCGGACAGGGCACCGGACTGCTCCTCGCTGAAGGCCATCGTCGCGAGCGTCACGCGCGGCTTCGAGACCAACGACGACAAGGCCATCGCCCTCTACAACTTCATGCAACTGACCCACTACCACCTGAACTACCCCGGCGAGAAGGGCGGCGTGGGTGCCCTCAAGGAGATCAACGTCTACGGCTGGAGCCTGTGCGGCGGGTTGCACAGCCTCCAGTCGGCGCTCTGGCGCGAGATGGGCTGGAAGTGGCGCTTCGTCGGCTGGAGCGACCCCGGCCACACCACCGTCGAGGTCTTCTACGACGGCCGATGGCACTACCTCGACACCTTCCTCAAGTTCTACGCCTGGACGCCCGACCCGAAGTCACCCGGCGGGCGGACGATCGCCAGCCAGGCCGACATCGCGGCCAACCCCGCCCTCGTCACCGCCGGCCTGGTCTTAGACCGAGCGCGCGGCGTCTACTACCACAAGGGCGACCGCCTGGAGAATCGCGACGGCAAGGCCAACTGGCTCGCCCCCGCCTTCCTCGTCTGCGGCGACGAGCCATCTGGGATCATCACCGGCATCCGTGGCCGAAAGGGGGCGGGCAGCCCCACCGACTGGTCGGGCATCACGTTCGACTCGCCGGGCTACTCGACCGACGTGAACCTCGCGCCGGGCACCTCCCTGGACCTCACCTGGGACGCCGTCAAGGGGGCGCACTGGTGGAACGGCCGGCGGTACGTTCCTGGCCACAGTTGCGGCGACAAGGACTACCGCAACAGCGCGTCCATCGGACCGATCTACGAGCCGTACCACCGCTCGGGTGGCATGCGCCGCAGTTTCGCCAACGGCACACTCCGCTACGCCCCCGACTTTGCCGGCGCGGGCTTCCTCGAGGGCCTGTCGGCGAAGGACAACGTGAAAGTCGTCGCCGGCAAACTGGTGCCCGCCGACACGAGCCGATCGTCCTCGATCACCGTGGCGCTCCAATCGCCTTACATCATGACGCGGGCGACGGGCAAGGCCGTGGGGGCCGACAAGGTCGAAATCTCGCTCGACGGCGGCAAGACGTTCGACGCGATCGAGGTGAAGGACTTCTCGGAGAAGGTCGGCGGGAACTACGCCTGCCTGGTGAGGCTGTCCTTCTCGAAGGAACTCCGCTCGCTCGAACTGGAGGCCATCGTCCAGTGCAACCGGGGCGCACTGCCCTACCTCTCGCCCGGCAAGAACAAGATTACCGTCCGCGTCGCCGACCCGAAGGAGTTGGGAGACAACCGCCTGGTCGTGACCTACGCCTTCGCGGTCGGGTCGCGCTCGAAGTCCTACGAGGGGCTTGTCGATGCGGGCGCGGAAGTGGCCCGCGCCCACCATGCGAGTTGGTCCGCCAAGCCGACCGTGGTGCAGAAGGTGTTCACCGCGAAGGACTTGCCTACGACGTTCGACCTCGACGTGCCGACGCCCGAGGGCAAGCACCCGGTCTACCCGCGCATGCTCTTCCTGCGGCG
>JANXSH010001215.1 GCA_025356615.1 Planctomycetia bacterium
CGTTCTTGATGGCGATGCAGCAGACGATCGTCTTGCCGTCGGCGTGCGGCCCCTGCCGGTCGTCGGCCAGGACGATGACCGAGTGCGCCTGGGCGACTCGCGCCCGGCGTAGGATGATCTCGTTGGCGGGGTCGCCCTTGACGATGTAGACATCGTGAAACGCCGGGTCGTCCTGCCTGTCGGGCAGCTCGATCTCGTCTGGGTTGTCGTGGATGATGACCACGGGCCGCTTGTCGCGAACGATGCTGCTGTGGACCTCCCGGATCAACTCCAGGCACCCGGACGACCAGTTGCAAACGACCAGGTGGTCCGACATTTCCAGTGTCGTCACTTGCCGACTCCTCAGGGATTGCTCGATCAGGATCGCGGCGATGCTCGCGGTGAACAGGCCCGCCAGGGCCACCCCCGCGACGACCAGTATCGCGGTCAACAGCCGTCCGGGAAGGCTGGTCGGCGGGTTATTCACCCCGCTGAAGAGGATCACCCAGACATTCCAGAGCGAATCGCCCCAGGTGGCGAACGCGGGGTCGCCCCCTTCGGAGAAGTGCAAGAACGTCCCGCCGACGATCCAGATAGTGAGGATCACGGCGACGATACGCCAAACGTGGCGTCGCTTCCAGAAGCGAAGGAACGCCCGGATCGCGCGACGCCAGGCGAGGAGTTTCCTCGAGCGGAGCAGCCTCCATGCCATCGACCCCTCCCTTACACCCCCGTGTGGCGCTTCTTCTCGGCTTCGCCTTCGCTCTCGATCTGGTCGCGCTCCTCGACCTTGCAGTCGTCGAGGACGGTGTTGTCGATATGCACGCCGTTGAACTCGCGCGCCCGGTAGTCCGGCCCCAGCACGTCGAGGACGGTCGGGTGGACCTGCGGCCGTTCCGGCGACATGAAGTAGCCATGCACTTCGAGCGCCTGTTCCTGATATTCCGGGTAGGCGAGCAGGATCCGATGCAGTTCACGGAGGCGGTAGTGCGGCACCGTCGCGTAGAGGTGGTGCGGCAGGTGGTACTCCTGCCCCATCGGGAAGACGGCGAAGTTGATGAACCGGCCCACGAAGAAGACGCGCGTGTTGGTCATCCAGCCGCGATCGCCGTTGCCGTGCTGCACGAGTTGGCGGAGGATCATGTAGAAGGCGAACGACGTGAACAGCGGCACGACCCACAGCAGGGCGTAGTACGCCCAGGCGTGTACCGTAGTGAGGTGCTGGACCCAGGCCAGCGCGCAGAAGACGAGGGTGATGTAGCTCACGCGGAGCATCGACATGACCTTTTGCGAGACGACGGGGTGCAGCCGACTCTGGTGGAACTTCGACGCCGGCAACCGGGAGAAGGTCGCCAGCATGACCAGCCACAGCGTCGCGGGGATGATGCCCAGGAGCAGCCCGTCACCGTGATAGACCAGCGCGACGAGGGAGCCGACGAGCGAGAGCAGGTAGACGAGGCCGACGCGCACCGCCGCCTTGGACTGGGTCGTGCCCTTGCGCATGTAGGGGTTCTTGTCGGTGCCTGTGGCGTTGTAGCGTGCCCGGACGAGGATGAACCGCGCGAGGTTCGGCAGCCAGAGTTGCTTCAGCAGCGTCTTGATGAACTCCCATTTCGCGAGGGGAAAGGGCAGCCAGTGGCCGCTCGTCTGGAGCTGCGAGACATCCGGGTCGCGCTGGGGGTCGTTGACGAACTGGTGGTGCGCCAGGTGTTGCAGGCGGTAGTGGTGCGTGCTGGAGAAGAGCGGGAAGAGGCAGAACCAGTCGGACGCGAGTTCGTTCAACGTCCGGTTGCGGAAGAGGATGTGGTGCGAACCCTCGTGCGCCAGGCCCGAGAGCTGGTGCTGTCCCGCGCCGACGAGAACGATGGCGACGACGAAGACCGCCACGCTATACATCACGCACTTGGCCTCGGCCTGGCGGTACTGGTCGAACCAGACCGCGCCGACCAGGACGAGGGCGAGGAAGAGGTACGACCGTGCCACATAGAGCCAGTTGGTGACGTTGTCGGTCTGTCGGAGTCGTTGCAGGTGATCCTTCAACTCCACGTCCTTGAGCGACTTCGGCATCGCGGTGGACACTACGAGACTCATCATTCATTCCCCGGCATAGATTCTGGACCAAGGGCACACCCGCCCACCTATTTTATCCAGATACCCCGCCCCAGTTCCACCCGATCAGCCACAATCCGCGCGGAATCGTGCCCCCGTCTCCCTTTTCTTCGTCAAGGAACGCTCAGGCGGCCTTGTGCTTCTTGTCGTCGGCTGGCTTGCGGAGTTTCGCGAGGACATCCGATGCCGCCGTGGATTTGTCGCTCTCTCCGATCCCGGCAACGCTCCGCGCGACGGCGTCCAGGGGGTCGTGGGAGTGCGACCCGCTGTGTCGGTCGTGGGGGGCGTGCGCGGCGGTTCCCGAAGCCCCGACCTTGGCACCGCCGGCAGCGCGGGCGTGTTCGCGGTGGGTGAGGAAATCCTTGCGATACGCCGCAGCCAGCGCGGGGTGATGGCGGAGGACGAGGAGGTTCTCGGCGTTGGAGGTCTCGGCGTGCTGGGTGAAGTTGAAGCTGCCGGTGACGACAACCTCGCCATCGATGAGGACGACCTTGTTGTGGGCGATGGCGTGGTGATCGTCGATCAACGGGACCAGCCCTTGTTCGACGAGGTGGGCCATTTCGCTATGGGGGTCGCTCTCGTTGCTGTGGTCGAGGATGATCTCGACGTGGACGCCGCGCAGTTTGGCCTCGACGAGCGCCTGGGCGATGGGCAGCGAGGTGAACCCGTAGGCCAGCAATAACACCTCGCGCCGGGCCAGGCCGATCTCGCGGACAACGACCTCCGTACAGCCGCCGTGCGGCGAGAAGTGGACATCCGCGAGCAGCGGCGGTCGGAATCGCGCCCAGACGAGCCGGACGAGCCAGACGACGGTCAGTGCCCCGGAAACCCCGGTCGCGAGCAAAAGCCCCTCGAGAATCTGCATGGGCCATCCTCCTGATGAGGAAGGATACGCGGAAGCGGCTGATCGTGTCCAGACCGGACAGCCTTGACGGCCAGCGCCGTTCGGGTAGGATGGTGAGACGAGCCGAAGTGGCGGAATGGCAGACGCGACAGACTCAAAATCTGTTATCAGCAATGGTGTGTGGGTTCGAGTCCCACCTTCGGCATTTGCGATAAAGTCTAGCAGAATAGGGAGATAGGTGGGGTTCTGGCTTGTCTAGAAAACTCCACCTATCTCTCTGTATATCACCGATTCAGTGCCCTTTCAAGCGAATTCAGTGCCCTTTCAGTGCCCTTTCAGTGCCCTACATGGCACGAAGGAACTCCATCGCCTCCGTCTCCGTCAGCATCTCCTCGCAAACCTCGTGTAGCCAGAAGAGGGCATCGTCTTGTAGCTTCATCGCCCTCTCGGGGGCGAGTCCTTCGGGAAGGTAGAGTGTACAGAGGTTCTCATCTTCTTCGCCTTCGTCGGGTTCATCCTTGACGATCTTTCCTCCCGCAACATACACGGCGTCTAGCCATGCCTGAGCCGATGGGTAGTGGGCTTCGGATGGAACAACACCCTCCCCCCTCACGCCATCAAGGAAGGCATCCCCGATGATGGACGTGGAGGCTTCGGAACTAGGCGGGGAATCGGGGAAATGGGGAATTGGGGAATTCTCAGGAAGGGGAATCGGCGAAGTTTCCCCATTTCCCCGATTCCCCACTCTGGATACCATCGCTCGACTCTCCCATCCTTGAGCCGATGGGCTTCCAGATGGGCGAGGGCTTCGTCAAGGTCTTCGGCCTTCGCCCGATGCCCCACCACGTCCCATAGTTCTGACTTCCAGATCCCAGGCTTGATGACGATTGCTTGCATGAGGAGGGAATGAAGGGGAGGGGTTGTTGTTCCCTCCACCTTCCCCCCGAAGAGTCTCAAGGCCGATGCCTCGCAATAGTTCCACACGGCAAGCCCCGCCCGAAGGTGTTCCACGCCGATTGCATCCGCCCCATCCGCCAGGGCGTAGACGAGGGAGAGGCGCAGGGCGTGGGCTTCGGCCCTTGCCGTGACCTTGCCCATGATGCCCTCATGCTCGGGATGGCTCATGTACCAATCGCCCCATTCCCTCTCCGCTTCGGGAGTCCTCTTCATTGCCCCTTCGCTCGCTCCTCTGGCGAAGGCGAGGGCATCGGCGAGAGGCTTGATGAACGGCTCAAGGATGGAGACATTGCCCCCCGAAGGTAACTTCCTCGCCCTTGAGCAAGAGACGAGGAGGAATCTGTTCAGGAAGCCGTTAGCGGCTTCCGTCCCTTTGCTCAGGTTCTCGCCCAATTCCTCGCCCGTGATATGGCCGATGACGGAAACATGATGCCCTGTTGCCTTGATGGAATTCTTCTTCCTGTTAGCTACTTCCAAGGGCTTTCCGTCGAAGGCGTTTCGCATCATATCCGAGAGGGATGAGCCTTCCCTTCGGGCCTTCTTGAACACGGATGCACACTCTCTCTCGATAGCCAAGAGCCTCTTATCCGAAGAGCTAGGCTTGGCCGTGAGATTGCCCTTCTCGTCCGCCTCGAAAGTCTCATCTTGAAGTCTTTCGGCAAGCCCCTCGCCTGAGCCAAGCCCGAAGGAGATACACGCCTTCGCCCATGCGTGATCGGCCTTTTCCATGAGCCATGAGACGACGGATTCGCTCTGGCCTTTCCTCGCCGTCGTCGCCCCGACGAGGAGGGCGAAGAGATTACATCCATGACGATCCGCCCCCGCCTGAGCATGGGGCTTCGGCCCTACGGCATTGCCGAAGGCCGTGAGGAGTGAGACGAGGATAGCAGCGGGATCGGCTTCCGTCTCGGGTTCGATGGCTTTGGTGATGCTTCCGAGAAGCCCATGAAAGGCGTCGGGATGGAGGGTGAGGCGAGGGGGAGGAACAACAACCCTCTCCCCCTTCTCCGGATCGGCTTCGCCCCTTTCCGTTATCGGAATTCCGATATCGCCTTCGGAAGGAAGATCGAAGGTGAAGGGAATCGGGGAATCGGGGAATTGGGGAAATGAATCCTCCTGAGCCTGAGCCGTGGATTCCCCAATTCCCCAATTCCCCATTTCCCCGCCCAATTCCAATATTCGGATTCCCATATTGGAATCGTCGGGAGTCAAGGG
>JANXSH010001225.1 GCA_025356615.1 Planctomycetia bacterium
GGCCCACTGGCGAGCCTGTGGCGTGTGCCACGGAAGGTACAGAAGTAACCCCCCTTGCTGGCGTAGTGCTTCACTTCAGCGTTTCTTGCCACGTCGATTCCCTCCAGGGATGTTGTCATCTCTAGAGGATCCTGTACCGAATTCTGTACCGCTGTCAATTGAATTCCCAGAATCGGCCACTTCGATTTCTGCCCAAATTCGTTATATAACTCCTTTCCCTATAACAGTTAGCGTCTATTCTGACTATAAAGGGAATCGGCACGAACGATAAGAAGTATCATCGCCGTGACAGGGCGACGATCACTCCGCTGCTCTGCCGGAACAGTGAATCAGTCTCCGAGACAGGATTCGAACCTGCGATCCCCAGCCCCCCAGGCTGGTGCGCTAAACCATGCTACGCCACTCGGAGATCTTGACGCCGTTCGAGTCACGCAAGCGTTCGTCAACTTACGGATTCGAACCCGTAACCTTCACTCCCTAAAAGTGATGCTCTTTCGATGAGCTAAAGTTTGTATGCCTGTGTCGTTGGGAACGGTCGTCAGTGCGTCTAGTGGGACTCGAACCCACACCTCCGGTCTGGCAGATCGGCAGGCTATCCATTGACCTCATAGACGCATATCGAACGGAGAAACCAGTGAGTCCGGAGGGATTCGAACCCTCACCATCCGGGTAAGAGCCGGACATGCCGCCGCTAACACCTCGGACTCGCGATCCAAATCAGTAGGGTCGGAGGGACTCGAACCCTCACCTCAGCGGTTAAAAGCCGCGTACGCTGCCATTACGCCACGACCCCATTCGTTGGGAGTCGAGCCGCGTTTCCATCGTGTCATGATCGTTTCCTCCTGACACTCTCGATACGCTCGTTTCGCACCGTTGTGACACGAAAATCGGCGATTGACCTGCAGGGGAGTCGAACCCCTGTTTGCGGTTGGAAAGACCGCCGTCCTGGCCACTGGACGAGCAGGCCGGTGAAGGCCGCGAGCAGTTCCGACCTCTTTCGTCGGCTCCGTCGTGGCGTACACCTACCTAGAGGCGCGGCCCGCGAGGAGGTTCGCGGGTCGGACCTTTTTTTTGACGGACGGGTGAGATCGCGGCCTCAGCCGCTCAACCGGCGTGCAATCGCCCGAGAGAACTTCGGATCGAGGCCTCGAGGGGCACGTCGAGTTTGGACTTCAGCATGGCCTCGAGGACGGCCCGCGCCGCCGGGGTGCCGATGCGCTCGAGGATCTCGACGGCGCGTTGGGCGCGGAGGCGGTCCGGGGCGACGCTGGTGCCGGGCTTGATGCGGCGGAGGAGATCCTTGGCGCTGCGCTTGACCTCCAGCGAGGTGCTTCGGGCCGCCTTCTCGAGGGCGGCCACGGCGAGCGTGCCGATCTCGAGCAACTCGTCGTTGGCCCGCCCGCGGACCTTGTAATCGTCGTCGTCCAGATCCTTGACGAGCTGGTCGATCCGCTTGGCATCGACGGGGGGGCGTGGCTTCAGCCGATTCGTGAACAGGCGCACGGTCTCGTCCGGCCCCGCGATCATGTGCAACATGGCCCGCTGGGCGCGGCTCGCGTCGCCGGCCTCGAGGTCGCTCCAGACTGCTTCCTCGGTCATCGAGGCGACTCGGGAGGGCCGACCCGTGGGGGGGAGATCCCAGACCATTGCGGTCGTGTTCATGCCGCCGGTGGCGAGGTATTTCCCGTCCCGGCTCAGGCATAGCGAAGTCACTGAGCCTTGCCCGGTCTCGCGGCGGAATACCTCCCGGCCGGTCCAGGTGTCGGTGACGAGAGCGAGGCCAGTAGTGAATCCGCGGGCGACGAGTCGGCCGTCGGCGGACCAATTCATGCTGCTCGGTGCCCCGGCTGCCTCCCGCGAGAGCAGCGCACGGTCGCTGCCGGACATCGTCTCGACGACGCGCATCTCGCCATCGTACTTGAGGAGCATTCGCCCGTCGGGGCTGAACTGGATCAGATTGCCGTGGTAGATCGTGTTCGACGGGTCGGGCATGAACTTGCGCATTTCGTTGCCGGTCGCCACATCGTAGAGCGTGACGGAGCGGTCGGACGAAATGACCGCCAGCGTCCCGCCGTCCGGGGAGAAGGTGAAGCTGTTGGAATGGGCGTTGGGAAGGACCGTCAGATCCCGGTCGGGGGCGTTGCCGATGTTGTCGATCAACCGCACCTTGCGATCGGTGTTGTTGATCGTGGCGACGATTTTCCCGTCCGGCGAAGTGACTTGCACGGTGGTCGCTTGCATCATGGGACCGGAGAAGACTTTGGGCGTGGTGAGCTTGACCGGATCCCGGTCCGAATCGAACTGCCAGCGGTAGACCGCGCGGTCGTAGCTTACCCAGCGAACCGTCTTGTTGTCGGGGGCGACTTCGAGGTAGTTCGTGTTGTAGCCGTTGATGTTCGACCGGGTCACGAACCGCTCCTTGCCCGTGGCCGATTCCCAGACGCGCATCGAGTTGTTGCCGGTGGAAACGAGGTACTTGCCGTCGCGGGTGAAGACGACGCGGCTGACGGCGTTGGAGTGACCGGAACCGCCGTGGAGCTGTTTGCCGGAAGCGATGTCCCAGAGGTAGATCGCCATGCCGTAGGCCGTCGCCACGAGTTTGCCGTCGGGGGTCGTGGTCAAATGGTTGAGGGAACTGTTCGGGACCGAGAGTTCGCGGAGCATCTTACCCGAGGCGATGCCCCAGACGCGAATCGAGGCGTCGCCGCCGCTCTCGATGATGAAGCGGTCGTTCGGCGTCAAGGCCATGCTCCCCGACGAGGCGTAGTAAGCACCGTTGCCCCGCTCGAACTTCTTGACTTCTTTGCCGTTGGTCACGTCCACGACGTAGAAGTGGCGGTCCGAATAGCTCCGGTAGACGAGTTTCTTGCCGTCGGACGAAAGCGACATCGCGGTGATGCGCGTGCTGTAGTTGGTGCGCTCGGAGGCGACGCTGGTGCCCGTCTCCAGTCCGCGAACGCTCTTGCCGGTGGCGAGATCGACGAGGTGGAGTTTGTTGTCCGTCCAGAGCGAAACGAATTGCTTGCTGTCCGGCGTGAAGACCACGTTGGGGCGGTTGTAAGAGTTCACGTTCGTGATGCGGTGCTTCAGTGCCCCCGTCTCGACATCGAAGATGACGATCTGGGCGTTGTAGCGGTGGTTCATGACGAGCCACTTGCCGTCGGGCGAGAGGGTGACGGAAGGGGTGTTGTAGCGCTGGGTCGGATCGACCACTTGCCGCTGCTCGTTGCCCGTGGCCCCGTCGAGGATTCGCACCGTGCCATCCCCAGTGGCGACGGCCACGGTCTTGCCGGTCTTGTCGAAATGGATGTTGGTCACGTTCGAATTGCCCACGGTCCATTCCTTCTCGATCTTCCCTGTGGCGACGCTCCAGAAGGTCAACTTGTTGTTGTAACTCCCCGAGACGAGGGACTTGCCGTCGGGCGTGAAGCTCAGGCAGTTGATGCCCGTGGAGGAGCGAAGGCGACCGGACCCCATCCGGCTGACGGCCCCTTCGGGGAGCAGGTCGCCGAGCAAGTCCTTGCGGGGAGCCTGCGTGAAGGCGGGGGCCGTCAGGGTGGTACAGAGGCCGAGTGCGAGTAGACGATTCAGGATCATGGGCAGCCTCGGTCAGGGGTTCTCATCGGGTCGTGTCGGTCTTCGATTTTTGCATGGCCTCGAGGACGGTTCTCGCGGCAGGGGTGCCGATCCGTTCGAGGATCTCGACGGCCCGCTCGGCGCGGAGGCGGCCTGGGGCGATGATGGTGCCCAGCTCGAGTCGGCGGAGCAAGTCTCGGGCGCGGCGTTTGGTCTCGAGCGAGGGACTTCGTGCGGCCTTCTTCAGGGCACCCAGGGCGGGCCGGCCGACCTCCAACAACTCCGCGCTGGCCCGCTCGCGCACCTTGGAATCGTCGTCGCCCAGATTCGAGACGAGCCGGTCGAGTCGTTTGGCATCGACCGGGGGGCGCGGCTTCAGCCGATGCGTGAACAGGCGGACGGTCTCGTCCGGGCCGGCGATCAGGTGGAGCATGGCCCGGTGGGCACGGCTCGCGTCCTGGTCCCCGAGGTCGCCCCAGGCGGACTCGTCGGTCATCGAGGCGACGCGCGTCAGCTTCTTGGGGGGGGGAGTTCCCAGACCATCGCGGTCGTGTTGCTCCCGCCGGTGGCAAGGCGCTTGCCGTCGCGGCTCAGAGTCAGCGATGTTACCGGCCCCTGTCCGGTTTCGCGGCGGAGAACCTCTCGACCGGTCCAGATGTCCGTGACGACGAGGAGGCCGTCGGAAAAGCTGCGCGCGACCAGCCGACCGTCGACCGAACAGCTCATGCAGGAGGGTTCTCCGGACGGCTCGCGGGAGAGCAGAACGCGGTCGCTCCCGGACATCGTCTCGACGACGCGCGTCTCGCCGTCGTAGTGGAGGAGCATTCGGCTGTCGGGGCTGAACTCGACCAGGTTGCCGGGATAGGTGCTGTTCGTGAGGTCGGGCATGAGTTTGCGGTTCCCGCTGCCGGTCGCCACGTCGTAGAGGGTGACGGAGCGATCGGAGGAGGCGAGCGCGAGCGTGCGGCCGTCGGGCGAGAAGGAGACGACGTTGGAGTGTACATCAGCCAAGACATCAAGCTCACGGTCGGGGGCGTTGCCGATGTTGTCGAGCAACTTCAGCTTGCGGTCGGCGCAATCGATCACCGCGCAGAGCTTCCCGTCCGGAGAAGTGACCTCCACGGTGGTGCTGTTGGTGAGGGGCCTTCCGGGCGTGGTCCGCTTGGTCGGCTCGCGCTCGGTGTCGAACTTCCAGCGGTAGACCGCGCGTTCGCGGCCGACCCAGCGGATCGACTTGTTGTCGGGGGCGATGTCGAGGTGGGTCGTGTCGTAGCCGTCGATGTTCGACCCCGTCACGCACCGCTCCTTACCCGTGGCCGATTCCCAGACGCGCATCGAGTTGGAGTCGGTGGAGACGAGATACTTGCCGTCGGGGGAGAAGGCGACGTGGGTGACTATGTTCGTATGCCCCGTCCCGCCGTGGAGGTGCTTGCCGGAGGCGATGTCCCAGATGTAGATCGTGTTGTGGGCGGCGACGGCCACGAGCTTGCCGTCGGGTGACACGGTCGCGGACTCGAGGAATGCGTTCGGGACCGAAAGCTCGCGGAGCACCTTGCCCGAGGCGACGCCGTGGACGCGGATCGACTCGTCGCCACTGCCGTCGATGATGAAGCGGTCGTTCGGGGTCAGGGCCAGGCTGCGCGACCAGGGATTGGTGCCGACACGCCGGTCGATCCTCTTGACCTCCTTGCCGTTGGTCACGTCCACGACGTAGAAGTGGTGGTCCGAAAAGGCCCGGTAGATGAGCCTCTTGCCGTCGGACGAGAGGACCGCCGCCATCGTCCGCGTGCCGGAGTCGGATCCCTTAGCGCCGACTTCGTCGTCTCTGGTGCCCGTCTCCAGGCCGCGAACGCTCTTGCCGGTGGCGAGATCGACGAGGTGGAGCGTGTCGTCCGTCCAAAGGGAGACGAACTGCTTGCTGTCCGGCGTGAAGACCACATCGAGGCGGTTGGAGGAGTCGATGCGACCGAAGCGGTGTTTCATCACGCCGGTCTCGACATCGAAGATGAGGGTTCGAGAGTTCTCGCGGTGGCTCATGCCGAGCCACTTGCCGTCGGGCGAAAGGCTGGCGAAATAGGAACCTTTGCAGTCCCTCGGTTCGGCCAACCGACGCCGCTCGTCGCCGGTGGTGCCGTCGAGGATGAGGACGATGCTCTGGTTGGTGGAGAGGGCGACGGTCTTGCCGGATTTGTCGAAGTGGATGCCGGCCACGCTCGATGCCTGGGTCGTCCACTCCTTTTCGATCCGACCCGTGGCGACACTCCAGAAGGTCAGCTTGTCACTCCGGCCGCCGGAGACGAGGGACTTGCCGTCAGGCGTGAAACTCAGGCAAATGATTTCCCCGGACGCGCGGAGCCGGTCGGATCCCATCCGGCTGATCGCTCCCTCGGGGAGCAGCTCGCCGAGCAGATCCTTACGAGGGGCCTGCGTGAAGGCAGGGGTCGCCAGAATGGCACAAAGGCCGAGTGCGAGTAGACGATTCAGGATCATGGGCAGCCTCGTTGCTGGAAAGGATCAATCGCCCAAGAAGAAGCTCACCACAGAGTCACAGAGGACACAGACTAGGGTTTAGGAGTTATTTTATCGGCGCAAACCCAAGCCGGCAAAGGAGGAACGATATAGTCTCCTTGCCAAGTCTTTGAAAAACGTGCCCTCAGCGAAGCAGTTTGCGTCGATCCACGCTTACTGAACAAACGCT
>JANXSH010001281.1 GCA_025356615.1 Planctomycetia bacterium
CAACTGAAAACTGAAACCTGAAAACTGAAAACTCTTGTCTCCGACTCAGGGGCATTGGCGGATCGTAATCTTAGCTGGCTCGCCCGCAGTCGTCCCTAGGGGTAAAATCGCCTGGAGTTCTTTCCCGGCCTTGATCTTTACCGAGGCGGGGGTCAACTTCACTTTGATCGTGTCCACCTCCACCCCGTCCGGATCGGCCACGAAGGCCTCATAGGCCGCGACGGGACCGTCTTTCTTGGCCCGGAGCGTCCAGATGACCCGGTTGCCGGGCTTGTCGTAGCGGGTAGCGAGTATCTCAAACGGCACATCCCACGCCTGGGTAGAACAGGCGAACGGGACCGCAGGAGGGGGACGCCTCCGCCCGGTCGCCTGCTGCCCTGGGGCGGCGGGGGAGACGGCGATGGCTATCAGGAGAGAAGTGGCCAGGGCGCGAAACAGGTTACGGGGGTTCATGATGATCTCCGAGGTTGTGAAAAAACTTCGTGGGGACAGACCTCCAGGTCTGTCCGAATTTCCTGGCCAGAACTGGAGGTCTGTCCCCACGAATCACCCTTCCCAAATAGCCTTTGAAAGATTATCCGGGAAGACAATTGAACCACGGATAACGCGGAGGACACGGATAAGACAGAATAGAGAGCCGGAAGCGCTAGGGAAGTCTTTCTTTCCGCCTTATCCTCATGTCATTCGTCTTATCCGTGTCCTCCGTGTTATCCGTGGTTCAATCGTATTCCAGATAGC
Organism: Planctomycetia bacterium; assembly: GCA_025356615.1. Classification (GTDB taxonomy): domain Bacteria; phylum Planctomycetota; class Planctomycetia; order Gemmatales; family Gemmataceae; genus JANXSH01. Next base: position 739 of record JANXSH010001281.1, read on the forward strand.
TTCTGAGAAGGAGTCGATCCCATGCCTCAATGGACACGGCGAGATTTCCTGGCCGCCTCGGCCGTCGGCGCGGTCACGATCGACGGCGGCGAGGCGGAGACGAAGAAGACGACTAGCCCCTTTCTCGAGGGCAACTATGCGCCCATCAGAAAGGAGACGACCGCAGGTGGCCTCGTCGTCGTCGGCAAGCTGCCCGCCGAACTCGACGGGATGTATGTCCGCAACGGGCCGAACCCCCAGTTTCCGCCGATCGGACCGTATCACTGGTTCGACGGCGACGCGATGCTCCACGGCGTGACGATCCGCGACGGGAAGGCGACCTACCGTAGTCGGTACGTCCGCACCGAGGGTTTCGAGGAGGAGAAGAAGGCGGGGAAGGCGCTCTACGAGGGCTTCATGGGGCTGCCCGACCTGAAGAAGATGGCGGCGGGCAAGGAGGGCTTCAAGAACACCGCCAACACGGCCCTCGTCTGGTACAACGGCCGACTCCTCGCCCTCTGGGAAGGCGGGCCGCCTCACGCGGTCGAGGTTCCCTCGCTGGGGACGATCGGGCGATTCACCTTCGGCGGCAAGTTGAAGCACCCCTGCACCGCGCACCCCAAGATCGACCCGAAGACGGGCGAGTTCGTCTTCTTCGGCTACCAGCCCGTGAAGCCGTACCTCCAGTATAGCGTCGCGGATACCAAGGGCGTCATCGTTCGCACGACGCCCATCGATGTCCCCCGCCCGGTGATGATGCACGATTTCGCGATCACGGCCAGACACACGGTCTTCCTCGACCTCCCCGTCGTGTTCTCCTTCACCGGCCTGTTCCGGGGGAAGATGCCCTTCGGCTACGAGCCGAAACACGGTGCCCGAATCGGCGTCCTGCCTCGCCACGGCAAGGGGAGCGAGGTGAAGTGGTTCGACGTGCCGCCGTGTTACGTCTTCCACACGCTCAATGCGTATGACTCGGGGGACGAGGTCGTCCTACTCGCCTGCCGGATGAAGGCGTTCCCCGAGGAGATCACCCCGCCCGACGAGTACAGCGACAAGCAAATGAAAGGAATCGGATCGAAACTCCATCGCTGGCGGCTGAATCTGAAGACCGGCAAGGTGATCGAGGGTGCCGTGGACGACCTCGCCGCCGACTTCCCGCGCATCGACGACGCCCTGATGGGGCGCGAGAATCGCTTCGGCTACCTCATGGCGCTGAAGATGGACGCACTGGTCAAGTACGACCTGACGAAGAACACCCGCCAGCGCCACGAACTGGGCAAAGGCCGACTCGGTGGCGAAGGCGTCTTCGTCCCGAAGCGGGCGTCGAAAGGCGAGGATGACGGTTGGCTGGTGACGTATGTCTACGACCGAACGTCGCGGAAGAGCGAACTGATCGTCGTCGAGGCGAGGGACTTCGCGGCGAAACCCGTTGCCCGCGTGCTGCTCCCGGAGCGTGTGCCCTTCGGCTTTCACGGCACCTGGGTTCAGGGCAGTCAGCTCCGGGGGCTGGGACGCGAAACCGATCGCCGGCAACCCTGAAGGAGAACATCTTCTCCACGAGAGTACGACAATCCATCGATGCACCCGTCCGTGGGCCTTGGCCGAGGCGGGCCGATCCGCTAGATTTCCTTCTGACACCGATCCCGTCCCGAGGGGCTATCATGGATGCCAGTGACGCACGTCTCGAAGCGCTGCGACGCGAGTGGACCGACCTATTCGTCGAGGTCAACGCCGACCGGCCGGAACTCGCCCGCTTCAAGGACATCGTCGGCCGGGTCGTGACGGTCAACTGGAACCACAAGGCGATCGTGGACTTCCAGGACGGCGGCTGGTACGACATCAGCGCCTCCGAGGACTGCCTCCGCAAGCTCGACTCGTCGGCGGCGGGCAAGTACAAGAACGAGAACAGCGCCCAGCCGATCCCGGAGAAGCAAGGTTGATCCTGCTCATCGACAACTACGACTCGTTCACCTACAACCTGGTGCAACGTCTGGGTGAGCAGGACGCGACGATCGACGTGCGGGTGATCCGCAACGACCAGCTGACGCCCGACGATGTCGAGCGCATGGCCCCCAGTCACATCATCCTCTCGCCCGGCCCCTGCACCCCGCGCGAGGCAGGAGTCTCCAACGAGGTGCTTTTGCGGTTCGCCTCGCGCATCCCGACGCTCGGCGTGTGCCTGGGGCACCAGTGCATCGGCCACGTCTTCGGCGGCGAGGTAGTCCGCAACGAGCGCGTGATGCACGGCAAGACCTCGCCGATCCATCACGACGGCCTCGGAGTGTTCGCGGGCATGTCGAACCCGTTCGAGGCGACCCGCTATCATAGCCTGGTCATCCGCCGCGAGACGTTCACGAACCCCGACTTCGTCATCAGCGCCTGGACCGAAGAAGGCGAGATCATGGGCGTCCGCCATCGCACCTGGCCGCTGCACGGCGTGCAATTCCACCCCGAGAGCTTCCTGACGATCGAGGGGCCACGCCTGTTGCGTAACTTCATGGAGATGACGGCCCAGGCTCCGCACGGCTCTCCGGGGTGAGTGTCCCTGGCGTCCCTACCGCTTCGCCTAGAGTCCCAACACGCGCTCGAGTAGTGCGTGGATTTCTGCCATTCGGAATGGCTTCTGGACACACCCCGCGAGGCCCAGGTTGGCCAGTTCGGGTCGGCTTTCCAGGTCATGGTGGCCGCTCATCAGCGCGATCGGCAAGGCGGCGTCGAGTCGGCGCAGCTCGCCGGCGACTCGGTCGCCGCTGAGGCGTGGCAGGCTCAAATCGAGCAAGACGAAACGAATCTCGGCGGCATGCTGCTTGTAGAGGGCGACCGCATCGACCCCGTTCCGCGCGGGGATCACCCGGCACCCCGCCGAGGTGAGCAGCCGTGATGCCACATCGAGAATGGCCGCGTCGTCGTCCACGACGAGGACGAGCGGCTGTTCGCTTACTGGAGCGGTCGTGGCGGACACGGCACCGAGAACTCGCTCGAAACTCTCGTGCGAGAATGACGGACGCGGGAGGTCTTCTTTGGG
>JANXSH010001309.1 GCA_025356615.1 Planctomycetia bacterium
GCACGCTGGAGGTGCGTGTAGCCGGGCAGGATGACCGCCGGCTGTATCGGCACGACATCGTAGCCAGTCAGGCCCACGCGCGCATGCTCGCCGAGGTCGGCCTGCTCACCGCCGACGAGGCCGAGCAGATCGCCGCCGCCCTCGACGGGATCGGCGCACGGATCGAGGCGGGCGACTTCGCGTTCAGCATCGCGCTCGAGGACATCCACACGCACATCGAGCGGGCGCTCATCGAAGAGTTAGGCGACGTGGGCCGCAAACTCCACACGGGGCGCAGCCGCAACGATCAGGTCGTTACTGATGTCCGGCTCTGGACCCGCGACCAGATCGACCGCATGGACGAGCGCCTGCGCGAGGCGCAGGAGGCGTTCCTCGACGCCGCCGGGCGACACGCGGATGTCATCCTGCCCGGCTACACGCACCTCCAGCGTGCCCAGCCGGTGTTGGCGGCACACTACTTCCTCGCCTTCGTCAAGAAGTTCCAGCGCGACCGCGAGCGCCTCGCCGACTGCCGCAAGCGGACGAACGTCCTCTCCCTCGGCGCGGCGGCGCTGGCAGGGACATCACTGCCGATCGACCGCGAATCGGTCGCGCGAAAACTCGGGTTCGCCTCGGTCGCGGCCAACAGCCTCGACGTGTCGTCGGATCGCGATTTCCTCATCGAGTTCGTGTTCGACCTGTCGCTGATCGCGATCCACCTCAGCGGATGGGCCGAGGAGTGGGTCATCTGGGCGACGACGGAGTTCGGCTTCCTCGACCTGCCGGATGCGTTCTGCACCGGGTCGAGCATCATGCCGCACAAGAAGAACCCCGATGTGCTGGAACTGACGCGCGGGAAGACCGCGCGGGTCATCGGGGATTTGCAACAACTCCTCGTTCTGGTGAAGGGGCTTCCGCTCGCGTACAATAGAGACTTGCAAGAGGACAAGGTCGCGTTGTTCGATGCCTTCGACACGGTGGACCTGACCATCGAGATATGTGCCGCCCTCGTTCGGCAGACGAGTCTACGGCGTGCGGTGATCGCCTCGCGGCTGGAGGAAGGTTTTCTGGATGCGACGACGTTGATGGAGTTCTGCATCGCGCGGGGGGTTCCCATGAGGGCGGCCCACGAAGCGGTTGGTAAGCTGGTCCGACTGTGCGAACAACGCCGGTGCCGGCTCGCGGAGTTGCCCGGCGAAGTGTTCGATTCCGTCCACCCCGGCTTGACGCCGGGGGTATATCAAGTGTTAGGGGTCGAGAACGCACTGAAGGCGTTTCGTTCCTATGGCTCGACGGCACCCGAGGAGGTCCGACGACAGATGGACGCCTGGCGAATCAAAATGAGCTAACCACAGAGGCACAGAGGGCACAGAGAAAGACACAGACAGAAGACAGAGTAAATGCAGAAGAATGATTCGCTCTTTTTTTCTGTGTATTTCTCTGTGTTCTCTGTGCCTCTGTGGTTAGTACTCTTTATGAGGAGTGAGATGGATCATTTCGAGTATCGCGAACGCAAGCTCCACTGCGAGCATGTGTCGATCGACGAGCTTGCCCGGACGTATGGGACGCCGCTGTACGTCTACAGCGAGGCAACGCTCGTCCACCATCTGGGGCAGATCCAAAAGGCGTTCGCGGAGGCCGACCCGCTCATCTGCTACAGCATCAAGGCGAACGGCAACCTCGGCATCGCCCGCGTCATGGCAGAGCACGGCTCCGGCTTCGATGTGACCTCGGGTGGCGAACTCTATCGCGCCCTCGCTGCGGGGGGTGTCGGCAGCAAGATCGTCTTCGCGGGCGTCGGCAAGACGGACGACGAGATCCGCTACGCGCTCGAAAACGATGTCTACCTCTTCGACGTGGAGAGCGAGGAGGAGCTACACAACCTCGGCAAGGTCGCCGCGACTCTGGGCAAGGTCGCCCAGGCGGCCTTGCGCGTCAACCCGGACCTGCCTCCCAAGACGCACGCCAAGACCGACACCTCCGTCAAGGGCGTGAAGTTCGGCCTGGACATCGAGACGGTCATGGACGTGGCGCGGGGTGTCCTCGGCCACGCGAACCTGAAGGTTCTCGGCCTACACATGCACCTCGGATCGCCGATCCTCGACCCGAAGCCGTACCGCGAGGGCAGCGCCAAGGCGGTGACGCTCATCGAGCAGTTGCGCAAGCAGGGGCACGACATCCAGGTTCTGAACATGGGCGGGGGCTTCGGCATCCACTACCGCAAGCAGGAGGCGGCACCGGCCTCGGCGTTCGCGGAGGTGATCTTGCCCGCCGTCCGCGAGACGAAGTGCCGCCTCGTCCTGGAGCCGGGCCGATTCATCGTGGGCAACGCCGGCATCCTCGTCAGCCGGGTGCTGTATCGCAAGGAGTCGGGTGGGAAACGCTTCCTGATCCAGGACGCGGCGATGAACGACCTGATTCGCCCGACGCTCTACGGCTCGTTCCACCGCATCTGGCCCGTCGCCCCTGCCGAGGGGCTGCCCGCCCCGCCGGAGGACTACGAGGCGGACATCCCCGGCACGTCGCCAATAGAGGTCGTCGGGCCGATCTGCGAATCGGGCGACTTCCTCGCCCAGAATCGCCGCCTGCCTCCCCTCCAGCGGGGCGACCTGCTGGCGACGTTCAGCGCCGGGGCCTACGGGATGTCGATGAGTTCGAATTACAACAGCCGGCCCAGGGCTGCCGAGGTTCTCGTCACCGGCACCGGCCATCGGCTGATCCGCAGGCGCGAGACCTTCGACGATCTCGTGCGGGCTGAGTTGGAAGTCTGAGAAGCAAATCCTCGCCACAGATGAACACAGATGAAAGACAGAACTGCGTTGTAATTCCTCACTGGCATTCTCTGTGTTCATTTGTGTTCATCTGTGGCTAAATTGATTTTGATTCATGAGAAAGAGGCCACATCATGCTGCGTGTCGCGCTCCGAATGGGACTGGCCGGGGTGATACTCGTGGCCGGTCTCTCGTTGACTCTGGCACAGGACGTAAACAAGTACCGCGATCTCTTCCGCAAGCCCGAGACGCCGCTCGAGTTCTGGAACGCGATCGATTTCGAGTTGGATGTCGGTCGGAACGACCTGGCGGCGAAGCACCTGCGCGGCCTGATCCTCAAGAACCCTGCGGAAAAGGAACTGCTGACGATCGTAGACAAAGTCGGACTCACGCCGATCTTGCGGTCGTGGAATAGCCAGGATTTCATTGACGGGACCAAAC
>JANXSH010001344.1 GCA_025356615.1 Planctomycetia bacterium
GGGGAGGGGGCTGGGGGGTGGGGTCGGACGCTGGGAGACTTCGCCTTTTCTTTTGGGTAGATACCTATGACTCAGGGAATGAGGGGAGCATAACCCGAGCCGATTGCCTTACCAGTCGGCACCGAGGACGTTGCCGTCGGAGGCGTGGCAGGCGTTCTGCCAGGTGACGAAACTGAGCTTGGGCGAGATCGAGCGGACGGAGCCGTCGCCCAGGACCACGAGGGTGCCGTCGCCGACCATGCGGACGCCGGCGAGGCCGCCCTCCCCGCCGCAGTCCACGTCGGGCTTCTTGTCCAGCATGCCGCGCGTCGCGTTCGTCGTCGCCCGGAGGAAGCGCCCGTCGATCCACGCCGAGCCGCGATTCGCCACGATGTTCTTGCCGTTCTCGAAGTCCTTCACGCCATCGGTGTCTTTCAGATTTGCCAGATCGCCAGCCTTGAGGCGTACATGCTGGCGCTGGACGCTCTCGGCCTTCTTGCCGCCGTCCCCGCGCAGCATCTCCACGAAGAGGACGGTGTTCGACGAGCCGTCGGGGATGTTGCCGATGTTGAACTTGTTGTTGCGGCAGAAGAGGCCGTCGTTGTCTCCGATCGACATCTTAGAACCGGTCATGGCGAAGTAGTTGGTGCCGCCCGCCGGGGCGTTCTCGTTGAGCGAATCGGAGGGACTCAGGTAGGTCTTGATGATGGACGAGCGCACCTTGGCGTTCGCCTTATCGTCACAGTCCACAGTCTTATCGACCGCCTTGTAGAGGTTATCTTGCTCGAGGTAGGGCAGGAGTTGGAACAGGACCGAGAACTGCTTGTCATCGACGCCCGGAGGCAAGCTGTCGTTGTTGACGGAGGCGTAGTTGTGGACCGCCAGCCCGATCTGCTTGAGGTTGTTCGAGCTTTGCATGCGCGCGGCAGCGAGCCGCACCTTGAACACGGCGGGGAGCATCAGGCCCAGGAGCAGGGCGAGCAGGGCGATGACGACGAGGAGCTGGAACAGGCCGTAGCCGGGACGTGAAACGGATTTCATGAGAGTTCTCCGAAGGGGGAGTCAGGGGTTCACCAGTCATTAGCAATGACCATTCCGTCATCAGCCTGGCAGACGAGTTGCCAGGTGGTGAAACTCAACTTGGGCGTGATCCAGTGGACGGAGCCATCGCCCATGCCGACGAATGTCCCATCGCCGAGAAAGCGGACGCCGGCGAGGCCACCCTCTCCGCCGCAGTCCACATCGGGCCTCTTGTCGTTCGCGCCGCGCGTGCCGTTCGTCATCGCCCGGAGGAATCGGCCGTCGATCCACGACGAGCCGCGATCCGCCGCGATGTTCTTGTCGTTCTCGAAGTCCTTCACGCCGTCCGTGACCTTCAGCGTCTTCAGCTCGCCCGCCTTCAGGCGGACGTGCTGGCGCTGGACGCTCTCGGCCTTCTTGCCGCCGTCGCCGCGAAGCATCTCCACGAAGAAGACCGTGTTCGACGAGCCGTCGGGGATGTTGCCGATGTTGTACTTGTTATCACGGCAGAAGAGGCCGTTATTGTCCCCGATCGACGCCTTGGAGCCTGCCATCGCGAAGTAGTTGGTGCCGGCAACCGAGTCTTTCTCCTCGAGAGGGTCGGAAGGGCTCAGGAACGTCTTGACGCGGGTCGAACGCGCCTTGGCGTTCGCCTTGTCGTCACACTCCACGGTCTTATCGACCGCCTTGTAGAGGGCTTCCTGTTCGATGTACGGCAGCAGATGGAACAGCACCGAGAAATGCTTGTCATCGACGCCGGGGGGCAACTTGCTGGCGTAGGTGCTGGCGTAGTTGTGGACCGCGAGACCGAGCTGTTTGAGGTTGTTCGCCTTCTGCTGGCGTGCGGCTTCGATCTGGCTCTTCACCAGAGCGGGGATCATCATGCCTAAGACGAGGGCGATCAAGGCGACGACGACGAGGAGTTGGAACAGGCCGTAGCCGGGACGAGAGCGTGGACGCATCGGGAAAATCCTCCACCAGAGGCGACAAGCTCCATTGTCTCCTTTGCGGAGCGGGAAACAAGGGATACGTCCGAGGATTTCGTTAGGCCGAGAGTCTGCGCCTATGTGAGCTTCCGCGACTCGTCGGGCCATGCAATCGATGCCAAAGTCGAGAGCCACACGCCGGATAGGCGGAAAAGTTCGCACCGCCCTTGTATCTCTCCGAATAATACCAAACAATGGGAGATGATACTCTCTATCTCGATGGCGAGATTCTCCCATTTCATGGCAACCTGGGCCGAATGGGGGCGATAGAGGTTTGGGTTAGCAGGTGGAAGGCTTCGGCGTTATGAGGAATGGAAGATGAATCCCTACGGCTCGTTGTGCGACGACTTCGGGGTCTATGTCTACTTGAACACGAAGATGGACCTCCCTTCCAGTCGGGAGACGGTCCTCCATTTCTTCACCGGCCTGCGCAAGACCTTCCCGATGATGAGCGATTTCGACCGCCGCGAGAGTGGGGAGTTCGTCCTCGAGGAGGACCGCGAACAGGGCAGCTACCGTTGGGTCAACCTCGAGGCGCGCCGCCTCTGCGTCGGCTACGTCAACCCTCCCAGCCTCGACGCGGCCGACCACCTCCACGAACACGTCCTCGAGGTGGCCCCGTTCCACCTCGACTTCAACCCACTCGACTGCGAAGCCCAGGACGTGCTGTTCGCCTTCGACTTCATGTTCAACGGCAACCACGACGAGGTCGTCGCCGAGGCGCTCGGCCTGAACAGTTCGCTCGACCGCGTCTTGCAGATGCCCGGCACGCGCGTCATCAACTACGAGCCGTCGGTCATGCTCGCCCTCGACGATGCGTGTCGGCTCCAGTGCCGACTCAGCGTCGAGACGCGCACGAACGCCTACCAGATCCGCACCGGGCAGTTCCCCGAAGCCCCGATCAGCGTCTACTTCACCGTCCGCCAGTACTGGGGCCGACAGCCGTACAAGGACTTCGTCGAGTCGTTCCGCAACCAGCGCCGCATCCTCCAGGATCTGGTCGATGCCCACATCATCCCGTCGATCATTCGCCCCCTGGCCCAGACGATCGCCGCGAAGCAGTGACAACCCTCTCCCGGCGAGCCGGAAGCGTTAGCGACGGATCCATACCCAACCGTCGCTAACGCTTCCGGCTCGTCAATCCTCTCCTCCTGGAACGATGACACCACCCATGCCAGCCTCCCCGATCCCGTTCAGTAAATTCGCCGGCGGCTTGACCGGCGAGACCGCGTTCGATGTCCTCGCGGTCGCCCGTGGTCTCAAGGCTCAGGGCAAGGATGTCATCGAACTCCAGATCGGCGATAGCCCCTTCCCCAGCACGAAGCACGCCATCGCCGCCGGCCTCGCCGCCATCGAGGGGGGGCACACGCACTATTGCCCCTCGCCGGGCCTGCCGTCGTTCCGCGAGGCGGTCGCGAAGAACTACACCCGCGAGTTCGGCGTCCCGATCGGGGCCGAGAACGTCGTCGTCGGGCCGGGGGCCAAGGTCTTCGAGCAGTTCTTCTGCGAGGCGTTCCTCGATCCGGGCGACGCGGTCCTCGTCTTCTCGCCGCAGTTCCCTACCTACGCGCCGAACATCCAGCGCCGGGGCGGCGTCATCGTCCAGAGCGCCTTGAAACAAGAAAACGCCTTCCGCCCCAACCTCGCCGACGTGAAGAAGTTCGTAGAGACCCACCCGCGCGCCCGCGCCGTCTTCCTCAACTCGCCACACAACCCGACCGGCGGAGTCGCGACGGCGGACGACATGCGCGGCCTCGCCGACCTCATCCGGGGGAAGAACATCGCCCTGTTCAGCGACGAGCCGTATTGCCACATGGTCTGGAAGGGCAAACACGAGACGCCGCTCTCTCAACCCGGCATGATCGATCAAACCGTCGCGGTCTACACCTACAGCAAGTCGTACAGCATGAGCGGTTGGCGTCTCGGCTATGCCGTGGGCCACCCCCGCGTCGCCGAGATGCTCGGCAAGATGATAAACACGACCCTGTCGTGCGTCCCGCCGCTGGTCCAGCTGGCCGGCCAGGCCGCCCTCGAGAAGGATGCCGACGAGCGCGACGAGGTCATGGCGCGCTTCCAGAAGAAGGTCGAACTGCTCGTCGGGGAGTTGCAGAAACTACCGGATGTCCACGTCCTGATGCCCGCCGGCACCTTCTACGTCTTCCCCGAAGTGTCGGCCATCTGCAAGCGGCTGGGGATCACGTCGCACGGGCTGGCGATGTTCCTCCTCGAGGGGGCCGACGACAAGAAGGGCGTCGCCTGCCTGGGGGGCGAGTGCTTCGGCCCTCCGGGGCAAGGCTTCTTGCGCTTCAGCTGCGCCGAGCCGGACGAACGCCTCGTCGAGGCCGTCGGGTTCCTCCGCGAAGCCATCACGCGGACCGATCGCGTCAAGGCTTACCTCGACAGTCACCCGAAATATCGGCTGGTTTGAATCCGCACACGGCCCGATCTCGTCTTCTGGGTAGAATGATAGGTAAGATGTTTCGCATCGCCCTTTTTCAGAGGTTCGACGAGCCTGTCTCCGACGGAGCCGCGCGTCAAGGCTTACCTAGATTGTCATCCAAAATAACGATTGGTGTAAATCCGCCCTCTAGTCAACCTCGTCGAATAGGATACACTGACCTCATAGGTGTTTCGCAGAGGCGAACCCATTGTCCACAGGAGAGTACCCTTGAAGATTCGCATTTCCCTCGCTCTGTTGGCCCTCATCGGGCTTACCACGATCAGTTCCGCGTTCGCCCCGGCCCCGGTCTACCGCGAACCGCCGAAGCCGAAGGTGCCCGAGATCTACACCGCCATGCAGGGCACCTGGGAAATCAATCAAAATATCAACAACGCCATGATGATGCGCCGCGGTATCGCCATGAAGCGCGTCCAGCAGCAGATCCGCATCCAGGGCACCACCTGGGCGTACATCTACAACAACGGTGGCGTCGAGGCCGAGAGTACGAAGTACGAGATCGTCCTCGACCCGAAGGCCAGCCCCCCGACGCTCGACCTCAAGCAGTCGAACCAGAACATATGGGGAGGTAAAGGGGGCGGTCCCGGCGGCATGCAGCAGATCGAGCAGATCGCCATGAAGGGCATCGTCAAAGTCGAAGCCAACACCCTGACGTTCTGCTACGTCTACGGGTATCAGCAGAACGCCGAGCGCCCGAAGCACTTCATCGAGGGCAACCAGGTCATGCCGAACGGCACCCAGACGATGACGATGACCCTCAAAAGGGTCAAGTAATCGCCTGGGGTAGAAATAAGAGGGCGCGGGGAGAGATGTCGTTCTCTCCCCACGCCTTTCTTTGTAGAATGGGCCGATCGACCGCACACTCGTTTACCGGAGATCCGAACAATGACCAGGCGACTCAGTCTCTCCCTGATCCTCTGCGTCCTGATGGCGACGGCCATCACCGCCGCCCCAGCCCCGGTCTACCGGGAGCCGCCCAAGCCGAAGGTGCCCGAGGTCTACACCGCGATGCAGGGTACTTGGGAGATCAATCAGAACGTCAACAACTTCCGTGGGCGCGGAGGTATGATGATCCAGCGCGGTCGGCAGATCACCCAGAAGATCCGCATCCAGGGCACCACCTGGGCGTACATCTACAACAACGGCGGCGTCGAGGCCGAGAGTACGAAGTACGAGATCGTCCTCGACCCGAAGGCCAGCCCCCCGACGCTCGACCTCAAGCAGTCGAACCAGAACGTCGTTTTTCTCGGCGGGATGCCCGGCGGTGGCATACAGCAGATCGAGACGATCGCCATGAAGGGCATCGTCAAGGTCGAAGGCGACTCGCTGACGTTCTGCTACGTCTACGGCCACCAGCAGAACGCCGAGCGCCCGAAGCACTTCGTCGAGGGCAACCAGATTCTGAATGGCGTCCAGACGATGACGATGACCCTCAAAAAGGTCAAGTAATCGCCTGGGGTAGAACATAAGAGGGCGCGGGGAGAGATGTCGTTCTCTCCCCGCGCCTTTCGTTGTAGGATGGGCCGATCGACCGCATACTCGTTTACCGGAGATCCAAACAATGACCAGGCGACTCAGTCTCTCCCTGATCCTCTGCGTCCTGATGGCGACGGCCATCACTGCCGCCCCGGCCCCGGTCTATCGGGAGCCGCCCAAGCCGAAGGTGCCCGAGGTCTATGCCGCCATGCAGGGCACCTGGAAGTTCGAGCAGAAGGTCAACAACCGGGGCGACATCAAGCGCGTCAGACATATCCGTATCAAGGGCATCGCCTGGGCGGTCATCGATGATGACAGTGGCTTCGCGACGACGACATACTCGATCGTCCTTGACCCCAAGGCCAGACTCGCGACGATGGACCTCTGGCAGCCGAGCCAGATTGTCGGCATCAACCAACGTGGCCGTATTGCTCGAGTAGTCATTCCCGAGCAGCTCTCCATGAAGGGCATCGTCAAGGTCGAGGGCGACACGCTGACGTTCTGCTACGTCTACGGGCCGAACGCCGCGCGGCCGAGACACTTCGTCGAGGAGATTTTGAATGGCGACCAGACGATGACCATGACCCTGAAGAGGTTCGAGTAAGCGCCACAGCTCCGATCTGTCCCTCCTCCGAGCTGACCCATGTTCGCCATCCTCAGCTACATCCACGCGAACCTCGAAGCGCTGACCGCCGTCCTCGCCGACATCGACCGCCACGGCGTCGAACGCATCGTGTGTCTGGGCGACCTCGTCGGCTACGGGCCTGATCCCTTGGCGTGCATCGACATGGTCCGAGAGCGATGCGAAGTGGTGATCCTCGGCAATCACGATCAGGCGGCGATGTTCGACCCGGAAGGTTGGGGCGGCCCGGCAGAGCAGGCCATCTTCTGGACTCGAGACATGCTCGAATCCTCGAGTGATGGTCGGGATGCCCGCGAACGGCGCTGGTCGTTCTTGGCCCAACTCCCTCTGACCTTTAGCGAAAGGGAACGGCTCTATGTTCACGCCTCGGCTCGCAACCCGCTCAACGAATACATATTCCCCGAAGACATCTACAACCCCCGTAAGATGGAACGCATCTTCGAGTTGATCCCCCACGTCTGCTTCTGCGGCCACACACACGTCCCAGGCGTCTTCATCGATCATGCGGGCCGATACGACGTGAAGACCCGCGTCTTCACACCCACAGGCGACGAGGGCGAATACACCTTCTTCGCCCCCGAGGAGGTCGGCCACGCCTGGCGGATCGGCCGGCAAAAGACCATCATCAACGTCGGCAGCGTGGGCCAGCCGCGCGACGGCGACCCGCGCGCGGGGTACGTCCTCGTCGAAGGCGAACTCGTCCGTTTCTGCCGTGTCGAATATGATAGCGAGACGACGATTCGCAAGATCCGCGACATCCCCGACCTGGCGAACTTCCTCGGCGACCGCCTGCGTGAGGGCCGGTGAAGAGGAAGGGTTGACCACCCCCTCGAGCCAGGGCTATACTACACCTCAGCAATTCGAAGCATAGAGGATCTCCGATGACGACCATCACCCAAACAGCCGACCACGAGGGCCGAGTCAGCCTTCCACAGTCCTTCGCCAATCGGTCGGTCGTGATCGAAGAGGTGAGCGACACGGAGATCCGCATCCGCACGGCGGAGGCCGTGCCGGAAGACGAGGTCGTGTTCGCGGAGGAGCTACCGCTCGTGCTTTCGGATCGGGACCGGGAACGATTCTTCGCCGCTCTGGAAAATCCCCCTCCGGCGAATGAGGCACTGCGGAAACTCCTGGCAAAGTACCCCGCTCATGGATGAGTGGATCATCGAACCGTTTGATCGCACGATACACGACCGGGCCGACTTCTCGTGTGGCAATGCTGCGCTCGACAACTTCCTCCCTTCTCTTGTCCGCCAGTATGAGAAGAGACGACTCGGTCGAACGTATGTGGCCGTCCGGTCAGGAAGCAAGCTCATAGTTGGCTACTTCACCCTTGCTGCGGGATCGATACCTCCCGAGGCATTCTCGACACCGGTGAAGAAATTCCCGCTTCATCCCGTCCCCGTCGTGTTGCTCGCTCGCCTGGCGGTGGATCGCCGAGAGCAGGGAAGAGGCATCGGCAGTCGCCTCCTCGCTCATGTTCTCCGACTTTGCCTCGAACTCGGCACGTCCATTGGCATTCACGCAGTGACCGTAGATGCCATCGACGACTCGGCAAAGTCGTTCTACGAGCGATTCGGCTTCCTCCCGCTCCTCGATGGGCTGTTCCATCTGTATCTTCCGGTAGCATCGATCGAAGACGGCCTTCCTCCGACTCCCAAGCCTCCGAGCTGACCCATGTTCGCCATCCTCAGCGACATCCACGCGAACCTCGAAGCGCTGACCGCCGTCCTCGCCGACATCGATCGGCACGGCGTCGAACGCATCGTCTGCCTCGGCGACCTCGTCGGCTACGGGCCGGATCCCATCGCGTGCGTCGACATCATCCGAGAGCGATGCGCGGTGGTTCTCATGGGCAATTTCGAGCATGTGGCCATTTCCGAACCGGGGCGGTTTTCGGACTCCGCGCGACACAGCTTCGATTGGCTCGATCGACTCGGCGGCTACAAGGAACGCCTTCCCTTTCTCGCCAATCTTCCCCGCTCCCATCAAGAGGGAGGGTTCCTCTACGTCCACGGGTCGGCCCGCAACCCGCTCAACGAATATGTCTTCCCCGAAGACATCTGCAATGCTCGCAAGATGGAACGCATATTCGCCCTCGTCGATCACACCTGCTTCTGCGGTCACACCCACATCCCCGGCGTCTTCGTCGAGCAGTCCGCCGACGACCTCTACCAGTTCCACAGCCCCGAAGAGATCGACTACGTCTATCAGTTCGACTCGCGCAAGACGATCGTGAACGTCGGCAGCGTCGGCCAGCCGCGCGACAGCGACCCGCGAGCGGGGTACGTCCTCGTCGAGGGCGAACTCGTCCGTTTCCGCCGTGTCGAATATGATAGCGAGACGACGATTCGCAAGATCCGCGACCTCCCCGACCTGGACGATTTCCACGGCGACCGCCTCCGCGACGGACGGTGACGTTGCGTTGGAGACAGGACGATCCTCCGCGTCTCACGCGACGAGATTCTGCTCGAGGATCGCAGGATGCGGGACCAGCCAACGAGTCGGTTTCAACTTCCGAGTAAGTCCGAGACGGGACCGCAAACGACGCCTGTAGCATTGAAGGTGAAATTGATGGCGTAGTACGTCAGTGCGTGGTTGGTCACCATGCCCCGAACGAAGTTGGCCAACTCGCCCTGTTCATCGATCTTGTGGAGTTCGAGCTCGCTTCCTGCTTCGGAGAGATACAACTCGGCCAGCTCCCGGCTCGTGAAGAGCGGCAAACAGTCCGTCATTTCTTCGTTGACGTTGACTAACGGGAATTCGTCTGTCCCTCGCACAGGCGTGTAAACAGGGAAGTGAATCGGAATGGGCGATTCGTCTCGACGGGCCATTCGCTTCGCCTTCCGGGCCTCCTTGGCGAGCCGGGCCTGCTCGATGATGCGGTCGGAGTCTTCCTTCGAGAGGACGACGAAGGCGTTCGAGTCCCTCTCGACGAACCGCTCTTCGCGGACGACCTGGATCGAGTTCGGCTCTTTCTTGATCATGCGATCTGCTCCAGTTTCACGACCACCTGGCGCTCCCCGGCCGGTCGCCGGATTTTGCGGACGAGAAATGAGGATTCGTGGTTCAGAAGGAACTCGTCTTCGAGTGGCGAAGCACTTGCTGGCCTTGCATCCAGGCCACAATTTGCCAGGATGACGAGCTTGATAGGGGCTGTCTTCGTACTCGTCAGGTGCCGGTTCGTCGTGCAAGAGAGATACCCCTTCATCTGAATGATTCTACCATCGTTTCTCGCATTCAACAATCGCTGGACAACCAAGGCGATCTCCTCTCGTGGCAAAGTGAAGGCGCGGAACACTTTGATCAGGCCGTCGAACGGCTCGAGTTCGGCAAATGCAGCCGCGAGAGCCTTGTGCGTGGCCCTATCTCTCGCTTCCAACCACCCGCCTTCGCGAAGATAGCGGTTGATTGTCAGGTAGGCGTCGCTCGTGTATTCGGTAATCGCTTCCCGGTAAGTCATGGTCGCGAGGTAGTCGCGGCAGATATCAGGGAGTTTTAGGTTGGGTGAGTTCATGGCGCTCTGTTCACTGCGGGTTTTGTCGAATGCCGATCAGTTTGGCCCATCGACCGATTTCCTTCGTCGCAACGAACCAGGGCCGTAGCCGAGGAAATTCTATCGAGACGACTGAAGTCGGGATCCTCCTTCAACCCTCGGCGGGTGGATGTCCTTGCGCATCCCGATCGCGTCCGAACTCGTCTCTCTCCCTCGTGTCGAATAAGATGACGCGATGATTCCCCGCTGATTCGACACACGAAAGACCCGACGATGACCCCCTCGAACGAGATCCGCCAGCAGTTCATCGACTTCTTCTGCAAGAAGCACGGCCACACGTTCGTGCCGTCCTCCAGCGTCGTGCCGCACGGCGACGACACGCTCCTGTTCAGCAACGCCGGCATGAACCAGTTCAAGGACGTGTTCCTCGGCACCGGTTCTCGCCCCTACAAGCGCGCGGCCAACACCCAGAAGTGCATCCGCGCAGGCGGCAAGCACAACGACCTCGACGACGTGGGCAAGGACACCTACCACCACACCTTCTTCGAGATGCTCGGCAACTGGAGCTTCGGCGACTACTTCGAGAAGGAGGCGATCACCTGGGCGTGGGAGCTGCTGACCGAGGTGTGGAAGCTCGACCCGACGCGCCTGCACGTCACCGTGTTCGAGGGCGACCCGGACAACGGCATCCCGCGCGACGACGAGGCGCAAGCTCTCTGGCACACCCTCGCGGGCGTCCCGAAGGAGCGCATCCACTTCGGCAACAAGAAGGACAACTTCTGGGAGATGGGCGAGACCGGCCCCTGCGGCCCGTGTACCGAGATCCACATCGACCGCACCCCCGGCAAGACGGGCGCCCACCTCGTCAACGCGGGCAGCGCGGAGGTCATCGAGATCTGGAACCTCGTCTTCATCCAGTACAACCGCAACGCGGACAAGAGCCTGACGCCGCTGCCCGCGCAACACGTCGATACCGGCATGGGCTTCGAGCGCGTCACGGCGGTCATCCAGGACAAGGCGAGCAACTACGACACGGACGTGTTCACGCCGATCCTCGACGCGATCGGTGCCCGCACGAAGCGGACCTACGGCGGCAAACTGGAGGACGTCCACGACATCGGCTTCCGCGTGATCGCGGACCACCTGCGCATGGCGAGTTTCGCGATCTGCGACGGGGCTAGGCCGGGCACGAAGAAGCGCGACGCGGTGTTGCGGAGCGTCATCCGCCGGGCGGTGCGATTCGGGTACCAGTACTTCGACCAGCGCGAGCCGTTCGTCTTCTCGCTGGTGCCGACGCTCGTCGCGCAGATGGGCGAGGCGTTCCCGGAGTTGAAGACCAACGCGGGCAAGGTCGAAAAGATCCTCCGCGAAGAGGAGGCGGAGTTCTTCCAGACGATCCAGCGCGGCCTCGTCCACTTCGGCCAGGCGGCTAAGGTGGCGACGAGTGGGCAGATCGCGGGCAAGGCCGCTTCGGACCTGAACACGACCTACGGCTTCCCCGTCGATCTCACCGAGCAGATGGCGAGGGAACAGAACCTGACCGTGGATCGGCCCGGTTACGACGCGGCGATGGAGGAACACCGGCAAATTTCTCGCAAGGGCCGGAAGTCGATCGTCATCACCGCCGTCCGGGGCGAGGTGCCGAAGACCGACGACTCGCCGAAGTTCGGCCCGCTCGCCTCGCAGGGGACCGTTCTCGGCTGGGTGAAAGAAAGCGTTGCGGTGCGCGAAGGCATCCTCCAGGAGGACGACGAGGTCGGCCTGTTGCTCGACCGCACGAACTTCTACGCCGAGCAGGGCGGCCAGGTCGGCGACTCGGGCAGCCTCCACACCCCGACGGGCACCTTCGAGGTCGTGGACACGCACAAGTTCGGCGACGCGATCCTGCACCTGGGGCGCGTCACCTCGGGCACCGTCGAGGTCGGCCAGCCCGCGAACCTGGAAGTGGGCAGCGATCGGCCGCACACGATGCGCAACCACACCGCGACGCACTTGCTCAACTGGGCGCTTCGCGAGGTCTTGGGCGGGGACATCGACCAGAAAGGCTCGCTCGTCGATGCGGACAAGACGCGCTTCGACTTCACGCACTCGAAGCCGCTCTCGGCGGAAGAGGTATCGCGCGTCGAACGGCTCGTCAACGAGAAGATCTACGCAGACCTGCCCGTCAGCGCGACCGTCATGCCGCTGGCCGACGCGAGCAAGTTGCCGGGCCTGCGCGCGGTGTTCGGCGAGAAGTACCCCGACCCGGTGCGCGTCGTGATCGTCGGCACCGACTCGCCCGATAAGGCCGACCTGACGCACTCGGTCGAGTTCTGCGGCGGGACTCACCTCGCCCGGACCAGCCAGGCGGGGTTCTTCGAGATCGTCTCGCAAGAGGGCGTCGCCAAGGGAGTCCGCCGGATCACCGCCGTCACCGGACGCGGGGCGGTCGAGGCGGTGCAAAAACTCTCCGGCGTCGTCGAGGGGCTGACGAGCACGCTGAACTGCAAGGCCGACGAGGTGCTGGCGCGCGTCACGGCCTTGCAAGAGCAAGTGAAGGCGCTTCAGGCCCAGCTAAAGAAGGGGGCAGCCGGCGACCTCAACAGTGCGGGAGACGCCCTGTTCGCCGCAGCGAAGACCATCGGCGGGGCAAAGATCCTCGTCGGCGAAGTGCCCGCCGCCGGCGTCGAGCAGATCCGCACACAGCTCGACCGGCTACGCCAGAAGGCAGGCACGTCGGTCGTCCTCGTAGGCTGGTCCGACGAGGGGAAAGTCGGCTTCATGAGCGCCGTGACGGACGACCTGACGGCGAAGGTGCAGGCGGGCAAACTCGTCGGCGAGGTCGCCAAGGTGTGCGGCGGCAAGGGCGGCGGCCGGCCCGACATGGCCCAGGCCGGCGGCAGCGAACCGGCGAAGCTCGGCGAGGCGTTAGCACTGGGGGCGAGGTTGATCGAGGAGAAACTGAAGGCGTAGGACGGTCGAGCGGCGCGAGGGCTAACTCTACGCCTCTTCTGGATTCGAGCCGCCCTCCTCCTCGATGAGGATATCGACCGACGCCAGGCGTCGATTCGCGACATGCGTGTGGAGGACACGACGGAGCGTCGCTCTTCCGAGGCTCTCGTAGGCGGAGTCGAGCAACTCGACGGCATGGGCCATCTTGTCGCCGATGACGCTGGCCCAGAGATCCTTGCCCAGAACGAGGGCGGTTCCGGGGAAGCCATCGCGGAGTGCGAGGCGGGCCTCTTCGACGAGGTCCGTGGGGTCGTGTTTCTTCTTGCGGAGTTGCTTCCAGAGCGACCGCCCGCGCTTCGACAGGGGGCGGAAGAGGTTGGGATCGAGGACGACGCCCATGCCGTCCGCCGTCTCCGCGACGACGAGGTCTTCGCGGGAGGTGAGGCCGGCGTAGCGCTCGGTGTAGTCCTCCCCGACCTCGGGCCGATCCCCAGTCGAGTAGGGGAGTAGTCGTCCGCGCAGTTCGTCGAGGCGCTGGAGGCTCTCGCTGGCGAGGGCGGCGTCTTCCGGGTTGATCTCGGCGTCGATCAGGCAGTCGCCGTGACAGTATTCGAGGTGGAGGCGGACCGCCTCGAACAGGGTATCGCCGTCGGCGGACAGCTCGAATGCGTCCTCGGCGTAATAGCTCGCGACGCATCCACTTCCGGCGTCCGGGTCGTCGAGGTAGTAGCCCCAGTGGAGGCCATCGCCTCCGCCGGCGAAGACGGTGAAGAATTCCGGCGGGTCGTCGTGGTAGCGCCAGTGTAACAGCAAGCTATGGCGCGCGACGCGCCCGTCGAATCGGCCCGAGAGGATCTCGAAAGGGCCGACGAGGGTGATGTCGAGGACATCGCTCAGCGCCTGGAGCGGCGCGAGGGGGGAGAGACGATTGACGAAGTCCCAGAAGGCGAAGAAGTCGTCAGGAAAGTCGAAGCCGTACTCGGCGTGGATCCGGGCGCGACGTTGGTGGAGGCGCGGAGTCATGCGAACTACCCAATCCGTTTAGCCGCGACGCGAAGCGGAGCGCGTTGGCC
>JANXSH010001352.1 GCA_025356615.1 Planctomycetia bacterium
GCGCTCGAGGCCCTCGAGCGCCTCGCGGACGAACTCGGCTCGGCGAAAGAGGACCGCAGTGAGGGTGAGCCGTCGTCGCAGGACGGGACCGGCCGAACCAGTCGCTACGGATGACCGGTCCGGCATTACGGTTTTCCGAGGCATGACGTTCCTTGCAGCCGGCCCCGTAAGTGAACGCAGTCGTTCGCCCCCCCCCTCAAAACGGTATCTCCTCCTCATCCCCCTCCCCGAACACCCCCGCCGGCGCGTCGTCCAGCATCCGCCGACGCACGTCCCACAGGTGACGCACCTCCTCCCGCAGTCGCCGCTCGGACCAGATGTCCTCCCCCGGCGGCCCCCACCCCCGGGGCGATTGCCCCGACAACTCCATCAGCCGATCGCGCAGCCGACACGCCGCCGCCAGCACCTCGCGCATCGCCCGCCGTCGGCGTTCGTCCCGCTTCGCCTCGGAGTTCATCTGACTTTTCCTTCCTCGTGCTGACGCGCAGAATACGCACTTTACGCAGAATTGCCCCCGGAGGCTCCGAATCGTCAATTCTGCGTAAAGTGCGTATTCTGCGCGTGGATCGTGGGGTTGGTTTCGTAGGTCGGACTCGGCTTCCGCCCGACGCCGATTCGTTCGATCGAGAGGTTGCGTCGAATGTAGCCGTGCTGCTCCATCAGATCCAGCACCGGGTCCAACTCATCGGGAGTCTTGAACGTCCCCCGATGCACGTTGTAAGCCTCCCGGCGTGAGAACGTCCTCACCCCCTTCCTCCTGACCCACCGCAGCACCCGCGCCGCCGCCGCCGTGTTCGGGTCGCTGTCCATCGCCACGTGCACCTTGCGGGCGTGGGCCTGGAAGTAGTCCGCCAGCAGCGCCGCTCGGCGCACGTCCTCCGCCTCGACGCACGCGTCCAGGTCCGCGACCTCGCCGTCCGCCCAGCGCAGGCAGCGAATCACCAGCGCCAGCCGACCCAGGTAGCCGCGCATCTTGGACCACACGCCGACCAGCGCCGGGGGGAAGTCGTCGGCGCTGCGCTCCTCCGCCGCCTTCCGCGTCCACTCGCGCATCACCTCCCGGCCCGAGTCGTCCAGCGGGATCACCACCGGCTCCCAGTGCAGCTCGTCGTCCTCGCGGATCGCCCTCATGCCCAGGCCCAGGAGTCGTTCGATCACCCGGCGGAACATCGCCTTCGTTCCGTCATCCACCTCGAGGAAGCTCTCCTCGACGGCAGGCATCTCCGGCGGATAGCTCACCAGGATGCGGTCGATGAAGCCGTCCAGGACCACCGGCCCCCGGCCCCGGTCCCCGCGCAGCGTCGGCAGCTTGTCCGGCGTCAGGCTCCCGATGACGCTCACGAACGGCCTCGTCGCCGTCAACGGCCCCGCCTCGTGCGTCTTCTTGCGGTCCACCACCACGTCCTCCCCCGACCAGACCGACAGCCAGAACTGCTGGTCCGCCCCCCGGCCCCGGTCGCGGTACTGGTTCATCGACGCCACCCAGCCGACCAGCTCGTCGCGCACCATGACGAACCCGCGCGGGTTGTCGCGCAGGATCGGCACCAGCGACTCCGTCGTCGCGTCGTTGACCGTGTACCGCGTCAGGACCGGCGGCGTCGGCGCGGGCGTCGGATCCTTCTTGCCGCGATTCTTCGCCCCCGCCTCGTGCGCCTCGAGCGCGGCCTCGTACTCCTTCCGCGCCCGCTTCCAGGCGGCCTGGACGAGGCGCTCGGCCCTCCGCATCGGCTCCACCACCATCTTCAGCGCGGGCGACTTGGCGCAGCCCGGCGAGCCGACCACCGCCCCGAACAGGCACGCGCTCTGCACATGACTCGCCGTCACCCCGACGGCCCGGCTCGCCCCGATCGCCCCCGACGCGACGACCAACAGCGACACCCCGGCATAGTCCTCCGGGCACGACAGCGACCGCGACACCTCATCGACGAACGTCTGGAGGCGGAGCGGCAAGACGCGGATCGGGAACGCCGGCACGTCCGGCAGTCGGCTCAGGGGGATCAACGCCGGCCAACCGCCCGTCTCCTCGCACCGGACCTCCTCCGTCCGCCGCGTCGGCAGCAGTTCGACCGCGCGCATCACCTGGCGGAGCATCGCCCCCCGGAAGTTCACCGGGTCGCGCATCCGCAGCGCGCACACGTCCTTCACCCCGTCCGGCATCGGGATCGCCACCAGCGTGCCGAGGAACCCCAGATGCATCAGCCGGTCGCGGACGCCCGTCGCGAACGCCGACCCCGCCGGGTCGTTGTCCTGACAGATCCCGATCCACTCCGCGCGCAGGAAGCACCGCGCTTCCAGACACCCGACCGACTGCGCCCCCGGCAGTCCCAGCGCGCAATACCCCGCCGACCACATCGCCCAGGCGTCGGTCTCGCCCTCGGTCAGGTACAGCCGATCCATCGCCTCTCTCGGCTCGTCCAACCGCCACAGTCCGTAGGGCACCAGCTTCTTCCCCGCCGGCTGCACGAAGCGAGGCTCCACCCCCGGCGGATTCCGCCGCCGGGCGAAGAGTTGTTTCCCCCCGAAGTCCATGTAGGGGATCAGGACCGCCGCCCCGTCCGAGGTCACCCCGAGTCCCCGAAGGAACCCCGGCTCCCACTCGCGCTCATTGGCGAGCGCACCGACCGGATCGAACATGAGTCGCACCTCCTCGATAATGTACGCATTTCCAGTGGCGGGAAGTGTACAGCGCATCGGGGCGAATGCGGAGAGCATTATGAGGGCCGATGGGCGCGAGGCGAATGCCGCAGTCGCCCGTCGTCCGTTATCGGTCGTCGGCAAAGGCGAGCGCGCGGCTTCCCGATGACTCTACCGACAACGGACGACGGAGAACGGAGAGACTTGGACGAATTGCCGAGACCGCGCGGAGGTCGTAGACCAAGAGCAGCCCGAACCCGCACCCGGAGTCGAACTCATGAAATGCCAACGCCTCCCCGCCGCCCTGCTCGCGCTCACCCTGATCGGCACCGCGTTCGCCCGCCAGGACAAGGAGCCGCCCGTCGCCAAGGAGAAAGAGCCGGACCTGATGGCCCGGCTCGAGAAGGTCGAAGGCGCATTCACCCTGATCGTGTCGATCCAGGTGAAGAAGGGTGAGGAGAAGACTTTCCTCGACGCCGCGAAGCCGTGCATCGCGGCGACGGTCAAGGAGAAGGGCTGCAAGCGCTACGAGCTGCACCAGGATCTCGAGAATCCGACGAAGTTCATCCTGTTCGAGCGCTGGGACAGCGTCAAGGATCTCGAAGCGCACCTGGGAGCGGACCACACGAAGAAGTTGCTCGCCACGCTGGGGAAGATCGCGGCAGGCCCGCCCAAGATCGAGATCGCCAAGCGCCGGGCCCAGCCGAAGAAGTAGCGGGACGCGGAGACCGGCGGTAAAGATGAAGTCTCCCAGCGACTGACCCCACCCCCCCCGCCCCCTCCCCTAAAAGGGAGGGGGAGCCAGAGGCATATCTGAGAGCGTCAAGTCTTCCCCTGTCTGGCTCCCCCTCCCT
>JANXSH010000016.1 GCA_025356615.1 Planctomycetia bacterium
CCTCAGGGGCGAAAAGGGCAGTGCCAAATCCAACCAGGGGGGTGCCAGCTTCGGGGCCATGATGGGAAAGGGGATGAGCCCAAAGGGAATGATGGGGGGAATCGGTGGTGGCAACAAGGGTAAATTGGGCTTCAAGGGTGCGCCCGGAGGGGGCGATGACGAGAAGAAGCCCACCAAGTCCCTCACCCCCATTCGAATGGAGCAGTTCAAGGACAGTAACGACACCCTCGCCGAGCAGGTCCGCCCCATGCGCATGGCCATCATCGCCGCCAGTTTCCCCTATAAGGCCCAGTTGGAGGAGTTCCGCGCTAAACTCGCGATGCGCAGTGCCAACGATGTCTTCGCCGAGAACGTCGTCACCAAGATCAACGGCCGAATCCGGCCCTCGTTCTACTTCTCCGGCGTCGATCTCGAGCGGCGCGAACTCGACGGCGACGGCAAGCCGATCGTACTCGACGGCGACGGCAAGCCGATCCCTAATGCCGGTTACAAGCAAGTCGAGTACCTGAAGGATTACGCCCCCTATGTGATCCTCTCCGGTGCCCGCTTCGAGGACGAAGACCCGGACCTGAAGGCGATCAGTTTTGACCGCCTCGTCGTGCCCCGCCTCAAGGGCTTCCGCCCCGAGACGGTTAGCAAGGGCGACGGCATGATCGGCTCCGGCGGCGGGGTGATTCCCGGCGGCAGCGCCCCTCCCGGCGGCAGCGCCCCTCCCGGCGGTACCAAAGGCCCCGCCGGGGCTACCGGTCCGGACGGCGAGAAGCTCAAGGATCTGTATCCGCCCGTCGAGAGGGAACTCGCCTCCGTGACGAAGACGCTCGAGGCGATGAAGGGGAAGACTCCCGCCCAGGCCGCCAAAGTTCCCGACCGCTTCAGCTCCGGTCGGGATCTCTTCGACTTGGATGCCGCCCCCCTGCCGAAAGACGACGACAAGGGCGACACGAAGCTCGATCCGAATGCGACCCGCGAGATCCCGGAACACTGCCTCATCCGGGTCATCGACATCACCATCCAACCGGGTAAGACCTACGAATACCGCCTCAAGGTTCGGATGCTGAACCCGAATTACAAGCGCGACGACGTGGCCTCGCCGGACTACCGCGACGGCCAAGAACTCCCTTCCGAGTGGTCCAAGACGACGGTCCGCGTCCATGTCGATCCCGAACTCCAGTATTACGCCATCGATGAGAAGAAGTTCGTCGAGTCGAAAACGCCCCCCGCGAAGTACGACGGCCCGAGCAAGAACGCCCGGCTGGTCAACGAGGAAAACCAGGTCTGGGTCCAGGCGCACCGCTGGCTCGAGCACGCCAACGTCCGCGGCTCCGAGCAAGATGTCGGCGAGTGGGCCGTCGCCGACCGCTTCGCCGTGACGCGCGGCGAATACATCGGACGCCCGCTGCGGGTCCAGTTGCCCGTCTGGCGCATGGATCGCGAAGAGTTCGTCATCGCCGACGACCTCACCGCGAAGGGCAGGTCGGGCACCAAGGGCATCCAGGTCGAGTTCGGCTACGGGGCCGTCCGCACGCCCCAACCCGAGGCCATCGCCATCGACCTGCACAACGGCAAGGCCGGCATCGACAAGGTCGTCTCCCGCACCGATGAAGGCGCGGTCCATAATACCACGAAGGTCATCGACGAGGCAGCCCCCGAGGTCCTCCTCATGGACCCCAACGGGCGGATGCTGCTCCTCGAGGGGGCCATCGACGCCGCCGACAAGTCCCGCGAGGAACGCCTGGAACTCGTCCGCAAGCGCGTCGAAGAGGTCTCCAAGGGCAAAAAGAGCGGCGACGGCAAGACCGATAAGCCGTTCGGCGGCAACTGATCCCCATGCGAAAGAGGCCCGCGAGAACGATTCTCGCGGGCCTCTTTCGTGTCGCCGGGGTTCCTACTCGAATCCTCCCTCGATCTTTCCCGGAGTCGATCCATGCGATTCGGAGTCGTCCTCGCCGTTGGGATCCTTTTCTCGATCGATACTGCCGCGATGGCACAGGGGAAGCGCGGTCGGGACCAGGACGCCGCCAAGTACGGCTGGCTTTCGAGTCTGGCCGAGGGCAAAGTCCAGGCGAAGAAGACCGGCAAGCCGATCATGGTCGTCCTGCGGTGCGTGCCCTGAACGGCGTGTAGACAATTCGACGGGCAGGTTGTCCGTCTCGACCGCCTCCAAGATGTCGCCGACAAGTTCATCCGCGTCCGGCTGACACGCATCGACAAGGTGAACCTCAACCTGTTCGAGTTCGACTACGACCTGACGTTCATGGTCTTCTTCATGGACGCCGAGGAGAAGGTCTACGCGCGGTACGGCGGGCGGGATGGGGTGGACGCCGACAACCGCCAGTCGCTCGCCGGGCTGTCCGCGACGATGAAATCCGTCCTCGCCATGCACCGGCGAGAGGAGAAGGACTTCGCCCCGAAGACGCCGGGCGGGCCGAAGACCGTCCGCGACCTTGCCGGTGGCAGTCGGCGTGGTTGCATGCACTGCCATCAAGTCAAAGAAGGCATCATCACGGACCTCCAGAAGAAGGGCGAATGGAGCCGGGACAAGGTTTGGCGCTATCCGCTGCCCGAGAACGTCGGCATCTCTCTCGAGGTCGATAAGGCCAACGTCGTCGCGTCGGTGACGGCCAAGTCACCCGCAGCGCGGGCCGGCCTCGTGGCCGGCGACATCGTCCGACGACTCGACGGCGTGCCGATCCACTCGTTCGCCGACGCCCAATACGCGCTCGACCGGGCACCGACGAGCGGCACGGTCGAAATCGTCTGGACGCGCGGGAAGGACGAAAAGAAGGGCCGGCTAACCCTGGCCGAGGAGTGGCGCAAGACCGACATCTCCTGGCGTCCCTCACTCCGACACATGATCCCATCGGCCCGGCTCTACGGCCCCGACCTGAAGGCCAAGGAGAAGGAGGCGCTCGGCCTATCGGCGAAACAGCTCGCCTTCCGCCACAAGGACACCGTCCACCGCCAGGCCAAGGCCGCCGGGATTCTCGCCGGGGACATCATCCTCGGCCTCGACGGCAAGACGCTCGAGACAGACCAGGACGGCTTCATGAGCTACGTCGAGCGAAACTACCTGATGGGGGACCGCGTGACGGTAGACTTGATCCGCGCGGGCAAGCGACAGAGTGTCCCGATGACGCTGGTAAAGTGACTGTGCTGATTCATGGGAGGTCTTCTTATCTCCACGTCTACCGCGTGGCATGATTGGCGGAGAATCGGTTGTCATTCGTGCCGGTCGCGGATCGCCTCGGCGACGCGCGGGCCGTCGGGCTTGTACGCCCCCTCGCCGCCCTGTTCTCGCCGACCGTGCCACCAGCCGAGGA
The DNA here is from genome assembly GCA_025356615.1 of Planctomycetia bacterium. GTDB lineage: Bacteria > Planctomycetota > Planctomycetia > Gemmatales > Gemmataceae > JANXSH01. Next base: position 3,321 of record JANXSH010000016.1, read on the forward strand.
TCACCTTCGACGGGAACCAACAGCCCTCGTAATCCCATCCCCAGGTGCCGTCTTCGACGCAGGGGCCGTCGCCGTGGCAGGTAGCACCGCCGCCGACTTGGTAGCCGACGTAGGAGCCGGTATCCGACGGCGCGGCACAGTCTGCTACTTCGTCGGGGTAGCCGGCGCGCTCGCGGTCCTGGTGGGGACGGCGGAACGATTGCAGGCAGTCGCACGGCGAGCAGCCGGGGGCCAGGCCGATCAGCCCTGCCAGCAAGAGACCGAGTCGCGCGCGGCTCATGATACGATTCCCCCTTGGGGATTGCGGTTGAACTTCCGATACGGCACGCGGATGCCGAGGACGAACGTCTGGTCGATGCGGAGGGTCGTCGTCGGGTCGAACCCGAACGATCCGCCCGTAGTGACCACGTCGTCTTGATCGACGCCGTCGCCGGAGACTCCGAAACCGCCGATCAGCGACCCGTTGCGGTACAGCGGGGAACTGCCGGGGAAGAAGATGATGCCGTTCTGGTTGGCGGGGTTCGCCGTGTCGTGGAAGTTCGTCCCTGGGTTGAAGGAGTCGTAGCCCTGGACGCTCTGATACGCGGACGCCGGCAGGGGGGCCCCGATGTTGAGTCCCGTGTTCGGATCGACGCCGCCATCGTTGAGGATCGAGAACGGTCCGGGAGACGAGCCGTCCACGCCTTCGGGGAAGCGAGGCAGGGCGAGGTAGCGGAACGAGCGGCTCGTCAGGGCCGTGCCGACCGGGACGCCGGGCAGCTGGTCGATCGCCTGGAGGCGATTGCTGGAGTAGTAGGCGACGTTGCGCGCCTTGGCGACGGCCACGTCGATCGAGAAGACCGTCGCGTCCGGCATGCGATACAGGCCGACGATGTTGCCGTTGAGGTCGGCGACGGCGAAGACCATCTTCGTCGGGCTGTTCAGAGGCAGGCGGATCGCGGCCCGCGTCGTGTTCGCCTCGGCGATGCCGTTCTGGATGATCGTTTGCACCTCGGCGGCGGTGATGCCTACGCCGTCGTGAGGCAACACGAGGTAGCCGTCGGGGACCGGCGTGCTGTTCTTCAGCGTGTCATTCGCCGGGTCGATCGATAGGAGGGAGCCGCTGACGGTTCCCTCGCCGAGGGCTTGGCCGACCTTCAGCACGTTGCTCGGCCCCATCCGTCCGCCTGGGCCGATAACGTCGAGTGTGATCCCGACGAGGTCGATACGCAAGTCCCCTGCTGATTTCACGGGAGGGAGGCCGACCCCGGCGACGGGGGGGATGCCCGCGATCGTTCCGACGCCCTGCCCCAACGTAGGAAGCCCGCCCACAGCGGCGAAGGCGATGTATTCGGCCTCGAGGGAGCGATCCGGCTTCCTCGGGTCGTAGTTGGAACTGAGCGACGAGTTCTCCTCGTCGGCGTAGCCCGTCTTGCCGGGGAAGAACACGCCGATGCCGCCGACGAGCTGGCCGGCGACATAGATCGGGATGCCGCCCGGTAGGGTGCCGATGCCGCGTGACTGAGCGCCGAGGGCGAGGCCGCTGATGAGGCCATACGAGTCCGGCGCGGCGAGACTCGCCCCCGCCGGGACGAACGCCGGGTTGATGTTGAAGCGCTGACCGGAAGGGGTCGTACTCTTGTCGCGGTTCGACGCTTCGATGTTGAAGAGATCCACCTGCGGGGTGTGCGGGACGCCTGCGGGGAAGTGGTCCTTGATGCCGATCGGCGCGACGAACCCCGGCCCGCGCAGCGTCGAGTTGATGTCGGTGATGCTCGGGTTCGACTCGACCTCGCGCTGCGTGATCGTCGTCTGAGAGATGTCCTGGATTGTCCGCGACGTGAGCGGAGCCTGATCGTTGGCGAAGAACGCCGCCGTCCGCGCCTCGGCCAGCGCGCCATCGACGGCGAACACCAGATTGGCGGTGTTCCCGGTGATGGCCGGGTCCACACCGCCCTCGACGCGCAACCCGAGGAGCCGCCCACCGCGATCCACGATGACGATGATGGCGTCCGTGCTAGCGGTCGCCGCAGAAGCGCGTTGTAGGAGTTGATCCACCTGGGAAGTCGTCAAGATCGAAGGAGCGACGACCGGGTCGATTACCACCGGCAAGGCATAGGAAACACGGTCCATCGGCCCGATGATCGGGGTGTCGATCGGCTTCACGTCGAAGAGCAGATTCGCCCCTCCGTCGCCGTCGAGTGTCGTCGCGCCTGGCCCAGCGATCAGTTTATCCGGGCCTGACCCGCCCAAGAGATTGGTGACACCGCCGCCGCCGGTCAAAATGTTACGTCCCGAGCCGCCGTCGATATTCGCTGGCTGGGTTATGGCCTTGTCGATCAAGACGATGTCGTCGCCCGCACCCGTCGATATCGCGATCGAGGCGACCGCCGCCGAGTCGAATCGTCCGACGACATCGGCGAAACTCCGCACGACGAGTTGGCCCGAGGCGGCGTCGAGCGAGACGTGGACGTTGTCTCGGTCCGGCGTCCCCGTGACCGTGAGGACGCCGCCGAGCAGCGATGCGGTCGATGCTTGGAGAAATCTCGTCTCGAGAGGCTCCACCGATAGTCGGCGGGGCAACGAGGGCGAACGCAGTGGCATGCCCGATCCTCCGAGTCGAGAGCGCCCGCGATCGGGCCGACGTGAGACTTCGTACTAATCGGCACTGTCGGCAGAGTTTCTCCAGTCTTCTCGATCGGCAGGATCGTTACGGAAGGAGAGATCGGGTGAGTCGGGTCAATTCCGTGGGAGATTCGGTCGATAACGATTCAAGCTCTATCCGCCTCCAACGTTGGCTCTACCCTCGGAGCGAAGCCGATGCGATCGATCGCCAGGATTCGCCAAAACTTTGCTTGCCTGGCGCTCCTCGCGTTCGCCTGGGTCGCCCCGTTCGCGCATCCTGCCGAGCCGGTCGGCCCGGAACTCGGCCCTCTGAATGAGGTCATCCCCGCGCAGCTCCTGAGCGACGCGGACGGGAGCGTCCCCAGTCTGCTCGATCGACCGCTGGAGTCCGGCCCGCTCGCGGTCCCCACGCCGACGGCGGATCCCTACGCGCCGTCGCCGCCCTTCGTCATCGACCGCGACCCGCCGCCCGGCTTCACAGGCCGGTCGAGCGTCGCGCCGCGCACGGTGCAGACGGGCGGGCATTTCGTCCCCGTCGAGGACCGCTGGCGGGTCGGCGTGCCTGCCTGGGACCGCTACGACAAGGGCCATCCGCCCGTAGACGACTACCCCTACGACGTGGGCCACTGGTGGGATCCCTTCCACCAGAACGTCCTCAAGGGTGACTACCCGATCATCGGGCAGCACACGTTCCTCGAGTTGACCGGGACGCTCGTCAGCCTGATCGAGGCGCGCGAACTGCCGACGCCGAC
>JANXSH010000066.1 GCA_025356615.1 Planctomycetia bacterium
CAACTCTCGCCGCAGTCGGCGCTGCGATAGACGCCGCCGTACTGGGAGCCTTCCGGCCCTTGGATGTCCTGCACGTTCTCGCGTTGACCGCCGTAATACGCGCCGTAAGGGCGCGACGTTTTGAGTGCGGGGGGCGTCGTGACCGAGATCGTCTTCGCGTCCTTGCCGCGCTGGAACGTCAGCGAATACGTCTGCCCCGGCTCGACGGCAGCGATCCCCTGGAACAGTTCGCGCCAGGTCTTGGGGGTCGTCTTGTTCAGGTTGACGATGACATCGTCCTTCTGGAGGCCCGCCTTCTGGAGTTCACTCCCCGGAGTGACGGCCCCCACGGCGAGCGTGGTACTCGCGCGATCGACGGGCGTGATCTCGGGCCGAAACGGTCGGCGCTCGCCGGGCCGCTCGCCGAGGGTGACGGCGACGGTTTCCGGCTTGCCGGCGCGGAGGATCTCGACACTCACCTTGTCGCCGGGCTTCTTCGCGCGGAGGGCCGCGCCGAATAGCTCGCCGTTCTTGATCGGCTTACCTTCGATTTGGGTGACGATGTCGTTGGCCTTCAGACCCGCCTTCAGCGCGGGACTGTTCGCGGTGATCTCGGTGAGTTTCACGCCCTTCGGGTCGTCGGCGGTCATGACGCCGAGGTAGCCGCTGACGGTGCCCATGCCCGTCATCGCGGAGTCGATGACGGCGTAGAGGATCTTCGGATCCTTACGGTAGAAGTCGATGCCGATCCGACCCATCGCACAGTTGGGCAATCCTTTGGTGAGGCGTTTGATCGTCTTGCCGCCGTCGGTCGTCTTCCAAATGCCCGCGCCCTTGCCCCACTTGACGGAGGGGTCGTAGCCATCATACCCATCCGCGAGGGGCGGATCGACCTTGCCGAAGGGGTTGAACTGCCCGGCGAGCGCCCCGGCGTGGCTGTCGAAGCCGTCGCGTCGGCGCTCCCAGGTGGCGAAGAGGATCGTCTCGGGGTCGGTCGGGTGCATCTGCATCTCGATGACGCCGGTGTTGTTGTCCACATGGTGGATCTTGGCCCACGTCTTGCCGCCGTCGGTCGTCTTGTACAGGCCGCGCTCCTCGTTGGGGCCGTAGAGCCGGCCCAGCGCGCCGACGTAGACGATCTCCGGGTTCTTGGGGTGGACGACGACCCGACCGATTTGGAACGACTTCGGGAGGCCCATGTTCTTCCAGGTCTTGCCGCTGTCGATCGACTTGTAGACGCCGTCGCCGTAGGAGACGCTGTTGCGCGGATTGTGTTCGCCGGTGCCGACCCAGACGATCTTCGGGTCGCTCTGGGCGACCGCCACGTCGCCGATGCTGACGGTGGCCTCCTTGTCGAACTGATGCGTAAACGTGGTGCCGCCGTTGGTCGTCTTGAGCAGCCCGCCCGACGCGGTGGCGACCCAGTACATCGTCGGGTCCGCCTCGTAGACGGACAGCGCGACGATGCGCCCGCCCATCGACGCGGGGCCGATGCACCTCCAGGAGAGCGCCTTCGTCCAGTCCGCCGGGAGGCTGGGCACGATCTCGGTCGGCTTGGGGATCGGCGCGGGTGCCTTCTTGAGTGCGGTGAGCTGGGCTTGCAAGTCGGCGAGCTGCTTCTCGATGTGCGCGATCTGCTCGTCGCGGCTGAGTTCCTTCGCGGACAGGGGAGGTTGGACGAGACCCAGGCCGAGCGCTGCCAGGAGTAGGGCGGCTACGACGAGACGATGGAACATGATGGCAGACCTCATCGCGGTTTCGCGGGTGCGTCCTGCGGATGCTCCGGTGTCGGGGAGGCGCTTCGTGCGAAGGTATAGTGAGAGGATAGCGAGGATGGGGAGGATTTCCAGACAAATCAGAGTCGATCTCCTAGACGCCGGGCAGAATAAACGCTACGATCAGCGTCCCGATCAAAATCGAGAAGGCGAGGATCAGGGCGGCGACTGCCGTCCCCTTGGGCGTCCTCTTGCCGTTCGAGTCTGGGATGCCGAGCAGTCCCTGGACGCCGACCCAGGCGAGGGCAAAGGCCA
>JANXSH010000071.1 GCA_025356615.1 Planctomycetia bacterium
CCGGCCCTCGAAGCTCCTCTTCGAGTGCAAGACCGGTGGCGAACACACCGCCCACGCCGTGGGCCGAGGGCCGGACAGCTGGCTATACCTCCTTGTGGGCGATTCGACGGGCATCACGGCCAAGGCCGCGACCCGCGCCACCTCGCCGATCAAGGATCCCGTCGCCGGCTGCGTCGTGCGCTTCGCGCCGGACTTCACCGGCAGCGAGATCGTCGCGGACGGCTTCCGCAACGCCTACGGCATGGACTGGAACGCCGACGGCGAGCTGTTCACCTTCGACTCCGACAACGAGCGCTGCGTCTCCCTGCCCTGGTACGAGCCGTGTCGGCTCTATCACGTCCACAGCGGCGGGCGGCACGGCTGGCTACGCCCGCACACGGCATTTTGGCGACAGCCGCCCTATTTCCTCGATGTCGTCCCGCCGGTGGCGACGCTGGGGCGAGGCTCGCCGACCGGCGTCGTCTGCTACCGCCACACTCAGTTCCCCGCACGCTATCGCGGCGGCCTGATGCTCCTCGACTGGACGTTCGGCAAGGTCTACCACGTCGCGCTCACGAAGCGCGGCAGCAGCTACGAGGGCAAGCCGGAGGTCTTCCTCGAGAGCGTCGGGGATAACGGCTTCGCCCCGACAGCCGCCGCCGTCCACCCGAAGACGGGCGACCTCTATCTCGCGATCGGAGGGCGCGGCACGCGCGGGGCGGTCTATCGCGTTCGCCACACCGAGGGATTCAAGAACGTCGTGGCAAGCAAGCGCGTCCCCCGCCGGTCGCTCGACCCCAAGGCGCTCGACGGTGCCGGCCTCGCCGCAGACGCGGGCCGCGACAAGGTCGACCCGCACACCCGCCGCATCGCCCTCGAGACGCTCCTCCGCCACCGCGACAAGCTGCCCGTCGAGACGCTGGAGTCGGCCATCGTCGGGGCCGCGTCCTCGCCGGATCGGGGCATCCGCCAGACGACCGCGCGCTTACTCGCCGCCCTACCGCCCCTGGACAAGGCGCGCGTCGCCGCCCGGTTGACGACGCCCACCCAGCGCGTCGTCGCGTATCTCGCGACCCCCTCGCTCGACGCCTCGGCGCTGCTCGCCGACGAGGCGACGCGCCTCGACGGCGCGCGCCTGGTGCAACTCGCCCTCGGCGACATCGCCGCGCCCTCGGCGAAGAACACGGTTTTCGAGGGCTACTCGCGCCGGGCCGCGAAGCCCGCAGCGCCGGCGGGACTGGCGAAGTTTCTCGTCGAGGCGATGGCGAAGTCGAGCGGCGACACCCATCGGGAACTCGCCCGCACGCTGGCAATGATCGAGGCCGACGAGGTCTCGGCGATCGACGCCGTCATCGCGAGACTCAGCGACAAGTTGTCGCCGATCGACGACATCCATTATCTCATCGTCCTGGCCCGGCTCGGGGCGAAGCGTTCCCCGGAGGTGACGAAGTTCACCGCAGAGAAACTCCTGGCCCTCGACAAGGAGATCACCGCGAGAAAGCTGCATCGTGACACCAACTGGTTCCCCCGGATCGCCGAATTGCATGCGGCCCTGGCGAAGCATGATGCGGCGCTGAACGCGGCGATCCTGGCGAGCGCGGATTTCGGTCGGGCGGACCACGTCGTCTTCTGCCGCGCGCCGGGGTTCGACCGCAAGGCGGCGGCGAAGCGGTTCCTCGCACACGCGGACGCCGACGAGGCGTTCGCCTGGACAGCAGAGTTGGTGACGCTCGTCTCGCAGGCGGACCCCAAGTCTTCTCTCCCCCGCCTGCGCAAGCTCTGGGGCGAGGCGGGCCTCGACGAGGCGATCCTGCCGATCCTCGCCAAACAGCCCGAGATCGAGGACGTGGCGCGGTTCATCGTGGGCCTGAACTCGGCGCGGATGGCGATCGTAACGGACGCCCTGGCGGCCATCGAGAAACTGCCCGCCCCGGCCACCGGGACCGACCGGCACCGCGACGAGACGTTCGCCCTGATCCGCGCCTTGCGACAACTCAGCTCCGCCAAGGAGGAGATCGCCCTCCGCGGTCGCCTGCTTACCCGGTTGGGGAAGCTCACCGGGACCAAGGTCGCCGACCTCCCCGCCGCCCTCACCTGGCTGAATAAGGCACACCCCGAGTTGGCGAAGCGACTCGACAACGCCGACGCCGTGGATGTCTCGGGCTGGGAGAAGCGGCTCGCCAAGATCGACTGGACGACCGGCGACGCGAAGCGCGGCCTGGCGGTCTACACCAAGACGAGCTGCGCCACCTGCCATTCCGGGGTGGCCGCCCTCGGCCCGGACCTGCGCGGCGTCGCGGGGCGATTCTCACGCGACGACCTGTTCACCGCCATCCTCCAGCCGAGCAAGGATGTCTCGCCGCGCTACCGCACGACGCAGCTCGTGACGGCGAAGGGCAAGGTCTACCAGGGCATCATCGTCTACGAGGCCGTCGATGGCGTGCTGATCCTGACCGGCCCCGGCGAGGCGCAGCGCATCACGAAGACCCAGATCAGCGAACGCCGACTGACCGCGCAATCGCTCATGCCTGCGGGCCTCATCGACAAGCTCACGGATCGCGAGATCGCGGACCTGTACGCGCACCTCAAGGCGATGAAGTGAGTCGGCGAGCCCGAAGGGGGTGTACGGCTCAGGTATAGTTCGCGCAGTCAGAACTGAACAAGAGGCGAAGGAGCCGCGCACGAAGTAAGCGGGCTTCCTTTAGTATCCCGTCGATATTCGATTGATGGGTGGGACCGGCGGGACGCCGG
>JANXSH010000102.1 GCA_025356615.1 Planctomycetia bacterium
CCTCAGGCGCGGGAGCTTCTTCTTCAGGGCGTCGGCGGCCTCCCGCGTGACCCGCGTGCCGATCAGGTTCAGCGAGCGCAGGCCGACCATGCCCTCGAACGCCGACAGGGCGTCATCCTCGATCCCGGTGTTCGCGAGCCAGAGGGTTTGGAGGTCTTTCAGCCCCGCGAGACCTTTCACCCCTTTCGTGGTGACGTTCGTCCCCGAGAGGTTGAGGTTGCGCAGATGCTTCAGCGCGGCGATCCGAGCCAGGCCGTCGTCGCCGAGCTGAGTGCCGCCGAGCAGCAACTCGCGGAGGTCCGTGAACTTGGCGACCGTCGCCATCGAGTCGTCGCCGACGGGGGTGCGTGTCAGGTTGAGGGATTGAAGATTTCGGAGGTCCTTCAAGGAGTTTACTCCCTTATCCGTGATCTTCAGGCCGACGAGAGACAATCGCTCGAGGCGGGTCAGCCCGGCGAAGTGCGCGAGGCCCGCGTCGGTGACACCAACACGCTCGAGGTCGAGCGCCTGCAACCGCGAACATCCACCGAGGACGCGGGCCGAGCCATCGCCGACGTTCGTGAAGCCGAGGTCGAGGAGCCGGAGGCCGGTCAGCCCGTCGAGTTTGGTGAAACCGTCGTCGCCGACGCCGGTGGCGCGGAGGTTGAGGTACTCGACATTCGTGAGGCCGGCGAGGTGGGCGACGCCCTTGTCGCCGATGCGGGTGTTGCTGAGGTCCACGCTCTTCAAGCGGTAGAGTCGGCGCAGGTGGGCCATGCCAGCGTCGGTGATGCCGATGAACGGCGCGTCGAGGCGGACCAGGTCCACGAGGTCGGCGAGGCACTCGGCGTCCTTGTCGGTGAACCGGCTATGGGGGCCGAACGACACGCCGAAGACGGGGCGGTCCTTGCGGTCCTTGTCGCGCACGGCCCGACCGGACGCCTTCTGGATGATGCCGACGGCGCGATCGACTCGCGCGGGCTTCGCCGCCGGCAAGTCCACCGGGGGCGCGACGAGGAGGAACAGGACGGGGAGCATGGGATGGACTCCAGGGAGCAGGACCGATGAGGTCATTGTGCGAAATCCGCGACGCGGCGGCACCATCGTTGGTAAATCGATAAGACATCTTCGGTCGATGTCCGGGATGTTTCGTTCCAGGGAGACGATTGATGAGACGCTATCTGATGGGGCTGGCATTGGTAGCCTGTGTCGTCGTGCCGACGACGCGGGCCGAGGAACCGAGGCGCGTGACTGCCGGGGCCGTCAAAGTGCTGTTCGGCAAGACGAGTGGAGGCGAGGCCGTGGACCAGTTCGTGCTGACGACGCCTGCGGGCGTGAGGGCGAAGATCATTACCTACGGCGCGACCGTGACCGAGCTGTGGGTTCCCGACAACGCGGGCAAGCTGGCCGACGTGCTGCTCGGGTTCGACACCATGAAGGGCTGGCAGAGCAAGGCGAACCCCTTCTTCGGGTGCGTCGTGGGCCGCTACGCGAATCGCATCGCCAAGGGCAAGTTCACCCTCGACGGCAAGGAGTACAAGTTGGCGACGAACAACGGCGCGAACCACCTGCACGGCGGTGACGCGGGGTTCGACAAGAAGGTCTGGAAGGCCGAGAAGCCGACCGCCGTCAAGGACAAGGACGGTAAGGAGATCGGCTATAGCGTGGCCATGAGTTACAAGAGCGTCGACGGCGAGGAGGGCTATCCGGGGACGCTCGATGCGACCGTGACGTACTCGCTCACGTCGGTCGGCGGGGTCCACGGCCTGAAGATCCACTACGCCGCGACGACGGACAAGGCGACGCCGGTGAACCTCACCAACCACGCCTACTTCAACCTCGCCGGGCACAACGCCGGCGACATCCTCGGCCACGAACTCCAGTTCAAGGCGTCGAACATCACCCCGACGGACGACTCTTACATCCCCACGGGCAAGATCGCCCCGGTGAAGGACACGCCCTACGACTTCACCAAGCCGACGACGATCGGCTCGCGGATCGCCAAGATCAAGGGCGAGCCGGGCGGCTACGACATCAACTATGTGATGGACCGCAAGGGCCGGGCACCGAACTTCATCGCCGCGACGGTCCGCGACCCGAAATCGGGCCGGACAATGGAGGTCCGCACGACCGAGGCGGGCGTGCAGTTCTACACGGGGAACTTTCTCGACGGCACCGCCAAGGGCAAGGGCGGGGCGGTGTACAAGAAGCACGCGGGCTTCTGCCTCGAGGCCCAGGTCTACCCCGACTCGCCGAACCAGAAAGCCTTCCCCTCGTCGATCCTGACTCCGGGCAAGAAGTACACGCAGACGACGGAATACCGCTTCTCGGCGGACAAGTAATCGAATCCATGCTGCCGGGCGCTCGCCCGGCAGCAACCTCAGTTCTCGATCTTCGTCCGGGGCAAGGCCTTTTGTAGATTCGCGATCGCATCCTCGGAAAGGTCTTCGTTGCTGGGGAGGAGGAGGCGCTTGAGTTGCTTCATCTCCTCGAACGAGTCGAGACTCTTCACGGTCAGCTTGGTCTTCCACAAGTCGAGTTCTTCGAGCGCCCGCAGCTCGACGAGAAGGGCGACGCCCCGATCCGTCACGTCGGTGAAGCTGAGCTTCAGGTAGCGGAGCTTCGACAGACCCTTGACCGTGTCCAGCCCCGAGTCGCGGACGCTGGTCTCGTCGAGCCAGAGCTTCTGGAGATTCACGAACGGCGCGAGCTTCGGCCCGAGTACCTTCGTCTTCGAGAGGCTGAGCGAGGTGAGGCCGGTCAAGCCCGCGAGCTGATCGAGGCCCTCCTCGTCGATCGTCGTGTAGGCGAGGAACAGGGTTTGGAGCGACTTCATTTTGCCCACATGGCTCAGGCCGAGATTCGTGATGCCGGGGTTGGCCGACACGTTGAGGTACTCGAGTTTGGTCAGCGGGACGAGGTGGGCGAGGCCGGCGCTGGTGATCCGTGTCTTTTCGAGTCGTAGTTCGCGCATCTCGGGGAAGCGACCCAGGACCATCAGTCCGGCGTCCCCGATATTGGTGTAAGACAAATCGATCTCGCGCAATTCGCCGAGCGGAGCGAGCGCAAACAGGCCGTCGTCCGTGATCGTAGTACCGTACAGGTTGAGCGACCGAAGCGCGGTGAGGCTTGCAATGGACTTCAGCCCCTCGTCGGTGATCGGGTTGCTTCGCAGGCTGAGTGTCTGGAGTTTGCGGAGGTTTTGCAAGTGGACAAGCCCGGCATCGCCGACGCCCGCGGCGTCGAGCGAGAGGGACTCGAGCGCCTCCAGCTTCGAGAGCGACAAAAGCCCCGCGTCCGTGGTGCGCGTGCCGTTGAGCGTCAGAGAGCGCAGACGGGGCAGCCCCGCAACATGCTTCATCCGGGCATCGTCGATGTCCATCCCGCGCACCGTCAGGCCGACGACGGGTCGGCCTTTCTCGCCCGCGTCACGCTCGAAGATCGCGCCGAGCTTCTCCAGCGCCGCGAGCGCGGCGGGGTCGTCCGCGAGAGATTCAACCGGCCCGAGGCGTGGTTCGGCCTGCTCGCGGCCATCGCGTAAGGCGAACCACACGACCCCGCCCACGGCGAGGCCGAACACGATCAGGACGATGAGGATGCTCTTCATGGGAATAGCTCTCAGCTATTAGCTATCAGCTTTCAGCCAAACCAGTCTGTTCTGGCTGAAAGCTGATAGCTCCTTGTTATTTGTTGACCTGGACTTTGGGGAGTGACTTCTTCAGTGCCTCGGTGCCTTTCAGAGTCGCCTGGCAGCCCGCGAGTTCGACGCGCGTGAGCGATTTGAAGGCTTCGAGGTGTTTCAGACCTTCGTCCGTTACTAACGTGCTGACGAGGTCGAGTCGGGCCAGAGCGGGCATCGCCTTGAGTTCACCCAGGCCAACGTTGCCAACCCGCGTGCCGCCGATGTCGAGGGACGTGAGGCCGACGAGCGATCGTACCGACGCCATGCCCGCGTCTCCGATGGAGCACCCGTACAGACTCAGCGAGTCCAACCCGTTCATCCCGACGAGGCCGGCCAGGGCCGCGTCCGTGACCGTGGAGCGCGCGAGGCTGAGCGTCTTGAGCTTGGTGAGTTTGCGGAGCGGCGTCAGCGTCGCGACGACTTGCGTGCCGCCAAGGTTGAGGTATTCGAGGTTGGTCAGCGCCGCGAGGTGGGTGAGGCCGGCGTCGGTAATCTTCGTATCGCGGAGGTCGAGCGACTCGAGGCCCGGCAGCGCCTTGAGGCTGGCAAGCCCCGCGTCCGTGACGGCCGTGCCGGTCAGGTCGATCGCGCGGAGGGTCTTGATGGCGGCGAGGTTGGCGAGGTCGGCGTCCACGACCTTGGTGCCGAAGCAGATCGCGCTGACGACGTTCTTGCCCTCGAGATCGAGCGTGACGCTGAGCTTTCGCAAGTCGGTGAGGTGCTTCGGTTCCTCGACCTTCGCGGGCGGGGTCTTCGTCTTGGGATCGACCTTGGTCTTGGGATCGATCTTAGGATCGACCTTCGGGGCCTGACCCGCTGCGGAAAGTCCCACGAGGAGGAGGAGCAGAGCGGCGAAGGACACGATGCGAGTCATGAGGTTCTCCAGGGCATTGCCGGCCGGCACGTTCATCCTCTCATGATACAGGGACGGACGGGAGGAAAAGCAGACGACCGACACGGGGGTCGATAACCCTCCATTTTTCGCGGTAGGGGTGCGGCTCATCGCCCTGGATCTCGAGTTGCTCCTCGCTGAAGAGAACCCTTTCGCCCACGCCACGACCATCCGGTTCACGCGAGCGAACACCTATCAGCCCTCATCCCGAGGTGTAACTCCCATACCAACCAAGCTATAATCCCGAGGCTCGATGTAAGCCCAAAAAGGGCGCGGCCGAGAATACCATTCCCCCCCATACCGAGCCAAACCCCAGAGAGCCGCGACTCCGAATCCGACGCCTCCCAGCAACAGAACGGCCTGGAGGGCGAGCATACCGAAGAGGCCCAGAGTGTTGCCTGCGAACACATCGCGTCGGAGGAAGGAGTCGGTCAAATACACGGCGAGCAGGGCACCCAAAGGGAATTTCGCGCTATAACCAGCCGCCCGCCGGGGCCAAGACTCCCCCAGGAAGGGACGTTTCTCCTTCGCCCTCTCCAGGGGAGGTGGGGCATCCCCATATCCGCACTGGCACAGCGTCCGCCGGGCATCCAGGTGTTGGCACTTCGGACAGATGACGAATGGCTGCACTGGAATCCCCACCCACTACCGCCGACCGCAGCCCGTGGCTGCACCACAGCTCATCGGCACGCTCGGCCTCGACAGTGGCAGGTCATCCTCCCGCGCCACCACGCCTGGGTCAAGTCCCCGCCTCGCAGATTTCCGACCACCGGAGACGGATTCGAGTGCTGTTCTGTAGTGTGGGGAGGGATGGACTATGGTTTGCCACAGGCGCGGCTTCCGATACACTGGAAGGATCAATCCTTACAGCCCACGAACGAGGCTCCCACGCGATCACTCGTGCCCGTTGCGGCCTTCTCACTTCTCCTCGTCCTGATCGGTTGCGGAAAGTCCGAGTCGCCACCACGAGAGGAGGGGCGGCGTCTCGTGGACACCGCCCCTCCTCTAAAATCGCGCCATTATCGATTGCCCTGTTCTTTCGCGCCGGGCCGACGCCCTTTGACGATTCTGTCGAAAACTTTCACGTCACGTCGCATCGCCTCCGTGAGCCGCTGAAGCTGTTCCTCTTGTCGCCGCGCCTGCGCACTCTTCTCGGGTTGTTTGTTGGTGTCTTCCATCCGTTCACCCCGCTCCGCTTCTCAACAGATCGACCAAACACATCTCCAGACATACTCGCCGGCCGAACTCTCGTAAACAGAATTCGTGTGCATCGCGATCCGATTCTTTGAAAAACCCCGTTTGGGGTGTATCGATCGATATCGCCGCCTCTTCCATTGTACCATCTCCTACCTGAACCTGCCCAAGATAATACACGAGCAAGGACCCCAGGTAGCTCCGCTGAGCCTGGTTGAAGAAGACGAAGGAGGCAGAATCGGGCGCTTCCTGGCAATTCTCGACGATCAACATAGCACGTTGGCGGACACATGCCACGACGCAGGAACGCGGGCCTTCTCCTCCGAGTTGAAAGAACGACTGATGTGTGTTGTGCGAGGTGAACAAGAAGTGCCCCGGTTGTCCTGCGGAAGCGCGGTGGACGGGTCGCATCACTCCGCCAGCGTTTATATAGACTCCAAGGCGAAAGGACGGGTTCACATGCCCCTGAGTCCTGGCCTGTTCGAGTAACAGCGCCAACAAACTAATGAGTAGCGATTCGAGATGCGGCTGAGGGGTCAGAGCGTCTCGGGCATGGTTGATCGTTCGCTGGATGTTCCCGATCTTGCCGAGTTCAGCTTTTATACGGCCGATCTTGCCAGAAACACACTCCCCGAGTGTCGTAATGAGCCGGGTTCTTGCCCTTCCCTCTCGTTCCGCACGATCGAGTTCGGACGCCAGATCCTGATCTGCGGTTTTCCCTTGTTGCTCGAGGTAGATCAGGAGCAATTTCCAGATGAAACCAGCACCCAAGGCTGACGCCACAGGGAACCACCATGCTGGCTTCTGATCAGCCACTACGCGGTAAGTCCCCCAGGCGGCAACAAAGGTTCCCAGTCCTTGGACCGCCTCACCCGTCCATTTCGGCCATGAGTCCCACCCCGAGTTGCGCGCGGTCCATCCAGGCGAGCCTCTGCCGATGAAGAACAGGACTAGGCCCACCAGAGAAACCCCGATGAAGGAGATCCCAACCACTTCGGGCGCGACGAGGGCGAAAAGTGGATGACTCAAAGGCGTGTTCCTCCGGCAATGTTTCGCTCGTTGCACGTTGAGCATGCGACGCTTTACGGATTCCAAAGCGGAGTCTATGTGTCGTTCTGGGATGTTTCAACGAGACTCTTCGAGGGAGTTTCGCTGGCGAGCCAACAACTGGCAATCGGCAACTCGTGCCTTTCGGCTTTCACGCCTCCCGCCGCGCCTCCAACTCCTGCCACCGCGCGTACAGCTTGTCCACCTCGCGCTGGGACGCCTCCAACGCCCGGCAGGCCTCGTGCATCGCGATGTGACCGGCCGTCGAGGCGTTCTGCACCCCGATCTTGTTCTGTTCCAGCACTCCCTCGGCCTCCTGGATCACCGCCTCGATCTTGCCGAGTTCTTTCTGCTCCTGATTACTCAGCCGGCGCGGCTTCTCCGCACGGGGCGGAACTGCGAACTCGGATACGCAGGTGGTGCGTCTCGGCAGCGCCCCGACCCGCCTGACAAAAGGAACTACTGACGCAAATGCTCGGATAGACCCCCTGCCGAACCCTTATACGTCACTCGGCAGGAGGACGGAGGCACCCAGTCTATGGGCGAATCGTCCTACGACGTGCCCTCCGACTCCGGATCCAGACGACCGCCACCGCCGCAGCCACGATGCCTCCGACTGCGATGATCGCCCACCGGTCGAGTGGCCCTACTCCGCGAGCCGCCGGTGCCTCCGGGATGGGCCGGAGGTGCCCCGATTCCGCGTCGCGGATCTCGCCCAGCGATGCCACGAAGGTTCCGACCTCCTTCCCGTCGAGGAACACCTTGCCGGGGATCTCCTCGACCAGAAGGTCGTAGAGGAGCCACTCCTGGAAGGTCCACCGGAAGATGTCGGGGCCTTTCTTCTCTTCCCTGCGGTCGAACCGCAGGCTCAGTTCCCTCCCGTCCTCCAGCTTCGCGCTCGCCGTCATCGACCACTCCGTTCCGCCGACACTAGCGGGCTTCGAAAACTCTCCCGGCAGCCCCACGCTGCCCGTTCTTCTCGTCTGCCCCCCGCCGCTGAAGCTGGCGATCTGGAGGGGTGTTTCCGCCCAGCCCGCGATCTCCGGCATCGTGCCACGCTCCTTATTCATCGTCAGGGTGAGGATGCGGGGCACCGACTCGCCGGCACGCGGGGTACAGGTGAGACGCACCGTGTAACTGGTAGGTCCCTGCTTCGGGTCGGAAAGGTAGCCCTCGAACGCCTCTCGCGTCGGCAGGTCCGGCGTCTGCACGAAGAACTTGGTCAACATCTCCCCGCTCTCACCCGCAGCCTGCACTCGTCCGTGAATTTCCAGGGGCCTGTCGCCGTGGCGGGAGTAGGTGAGGACGACCTCGTCCTCGCGGTGGCCGCTTGTAATGTACACTTCCGGTCGGGTGGGGAAGCCTTCGAGTTCGGGCAAACCACGAACCTCGGCACGCTTCGCCACCGCGTCGTAACTCACCTCGATCTCCAGCGCGCTGGCCCGCCACGCCGCATCGCCCCGCTGGGGGAAGCAGAGAGGGCCACGGAACGTGTAGGCGAGGGTGCCGTCCTTGACGAATCGTTCGATCTGGGCGAGGGTAATGAGACCCGGCGAGACCCAGTAGGCGTTCGTGTTGTAGAACCCGTAGACGCGGAGGACGCTGTCGCTCAGGCGGTTGCCAGCGATCGGCACGGCGACGAACTCCCATTTCATCCCCTTGCCGAAGAACGCGACGAACTCGCGGGCCTTTGGGTCTACCGTGGGGATGTCGAAGAAGACGACCTTGTGCTTACCCGGCTCGACGTTCCCCTTGACGACCCGCGTCAATTCCAACTCGACGGTGCCGCCTTCTTCGCCCTCGACGATCTCGCCGGCGAAGCGGGCGACCGCGATCACCTCGCAGTCCTTGACCATCGGCGCGAACTCGATGTATTTGGGCTTCGCTCCGGCTTGCTGGGCCAGGATGAGGAGGGCCAGAGCCGCCCACAGGGCGGGGCGGTTGAATTCCGACCAGGTGCGAGGCATGTTTCTCCCCTGAAAGTGTCACGACGAGTTCCGAGTCGTGACTGGGCCTGACGCCGTGTCCCTTTTAGCCGGTCGCGTAACCGCGAGTCGCCTTCTCCTTACGCCTCCCGCCGCGCCTCCAACTCCTGCCACCGCGCGTACAGCTTGTCCACCTCGCGCTGGGACGCCTCCAACGCCCGGCAGGCCTCGTGCATCGCGATGTGGCCCGCCGTCGAGGCGTTCTGCACCCCGATCTTGTTCTGTTCCAGCACTCCCTCGGCCTCCTGGATCACCGCCTCGATCTTGCCGAGTTCTTTCTGCTCCTGATTACTCAGCCGGCGCGGCTTCTCCGCACGGATCGGCGGGGTCGGGCGCGGGGCCAGCGCGGGGGCGGCCTTCTTGACCGGCTCGTTGTCGCGCTCCAGGGCGGTGAGCCACTGGTTCACGTTGCCGTAGAGCGCCGCGCCGCCCTTGCCGTCGAGGCCGATCACCTGGGTACACAGGCCGTCGAGCAACTCGCGATCGTGGCTGACGACGACGAGCGCGCCGGAGAACTCCGCGAGGCTCGCCTCCAACACCTCGAGCGCGGGGATGTCGAGATCATTCGTCGGCTCGTCGAGCAGGAGCAGGTCTGCGGGTTGGAGGAGCAATTGGGCGATGCGCACGCGGGCCTGCTCGCCGCCGCTGAGTTTGGCGACCTGGATCTCGAGTTGCTCCTCCGTGAAGAGGAACTTCTTCGCCCACGCCACGACGTGCAGCGGTCGCTCGCCGACGAGTACCGTGTCGCCGTTGGGGCACAGCGCCTTGCGCAACGTCGCCGACAGGTCGAGCGAGGCCCGGCCCTGCTCGAACGTGACGATCTTCAGGTTGTCGGCGGGGACCACCGTCCCGGTGTCGGGCGGGAGTTGGGCGGTGAGAACCTTCAGGAGCGTACTCTTGCCGCTACCGTTCGGCCCCAGGAGGCCGAGTTTGGTCCCCGGCGAGAAGATCAGCTCGAGGTCCGAGAAGAGGGGCCGACCGCCCATCGACTTCGAGACGTGTTCGATCGTGAGGAGTTTCCGCGTCTGCCGCCCGGTGCCGACGAAGTCGATCGCGGCGGTGCCAGCGGCGTTGTTGCGGTACTTCAACTCGCCCAACTCGTCACGGCGATTCATCGCGTCGTCGATGCGCGACGCCGCCTTGCGCGTGCGAGCTGCCGCCTTGCGACCGAGCCACTCCGTCTCTCGGCGGACCTGATTCGCGACGGCCATCTGCGTCCGCGCCTGCCCGGCGAGGAAGTCGTCGCGCCGCTCGAGGTAGTCGTCATATGTTCCCGCGACCCGGAACGAGCCGTTGGGGTAGACGCGGTTGATCTCGATCACCTCGTCGGC
>JANXSH010000129.1 GCA_025356615.1 Planctomycetia bacterium
CTCGCGTTCCTGGATCTCGACGGGGCGACCGCGAGGGACAAACTCGCGAGAGCTAAACCGCCGACGTGACCCCGCGATGGACGACCCGCCCGAGTTTCGTTACAAGACGGCGAGTTACGTTACGTTACAGAGTTACGTTACAAAGCCGGTGGTGCCGCCGGTCATTCACTCCGGTCGCTAACGCTCCCGGCTCGCCCTATTCCTCTCGATCTCGACACCTGGCCCCGCTCTCGGTAGAACACTCTTTGGGTGTCGCCTGTTCGATCGCGCTGTCCGAGGGTGGTTTCATGCTCCAGGTGTTGTTCCGCATCCCGGTCACGAACGACGGCTTGCCCGTCTACGGGTTCGGGATGATGCTGTTCCTCGCGTTCCTCGTCTGCACCTGGCTCGCGGGGCGGAGGGCCTTGCGCGAGGGGATTCGCAAGGAGACCATTCAGGATCTTGCCGTCTGGCTCTTCATCGGTGGCCTCCTCGGTGCCCGAATCACCTACTTGCTCAACGAACGACCCCGGCCCGATCTGCTGACGTTCCTCAAGAAACTCCCGCAGATCTGGGAGGGCGGCATCGTCTTCTACGGCTCGGTCCTCGGCGGCCTCGCCGCCTATGGCGTCGCCTACGTCCTGATCTATCGCAAGCAGGGGTTGTCTACCCGGCGGCTCCTCGACGCCCTCGCCCCGTCGATCTGCCTCGGCCTCGCCCTGGGACGGATGGGCTGTTTCCTCAACGGCTGCTGCTACGGCGGCGTTTGCTCGGCAGAGCATGCGGGCATCACCCCGGTCACGTTCCCGCTGTCGGCCCCCGCACGCGATGTCCTCGTCGATGCCGGGTTGCAGACGGTGGCGGGCTTCTCCGTCGTCCCCGAGGCGCAAGGCAGACGCGATGGGGCGCTCGTCGAAGCGGTCGATCCCGCCTCGCCCGCTTACGAGCAGGGTTTACGGCCGGGCATGGTCATCACTCACGTCAACGACAACGAGATCCAGAGCCGGTTCGACCTCGACAAATGGCTCGGCTCTCTGTCGTCATGGAAACGCGGCGAATCGCGACTCGACCTGACTTTCGTCTCCTCCCCCGAGGAGGAGGGCACGACGATCACGATCTACCCGCGCACGCTCGGGCTGTATCCCACGCAGGTCTACGAGACGGTAAGCATGGTGCTGCTGATGCTCTTGCTGATGGCCTACTACCCGTTCCGGCACAACCCCGGCCAGGTGTGCGCGGTCCTCATGGTCGGCTACGGGGTCCATCGGTATCTCAACGAGATCCTCCGCGACGACCCGCGCCCCGAGGGGCTGGAGAGCTACGGCAGCATGTTCCTCGTCGTGGCCGGCTTCAGCATGTGGACGTGGTTGTGGCGGAAGCCGGCCGACGCGCCCATAGCGATGAGGCCGCTCGCCACCCCAGAGCCAGTCCCACCCCCAGCGTGATGCCCGTCACGTTGATGCAGACATCGGTGAAGCACCCGTAGCGCCCCTCGACGAAAGTCTGGAGGTACTCCGTTAGTGCCGCGTAGACGGCGAGGACGACCCACAGCGCCTTCTGGTGGCGCGGCGTGATGGTGAGCAGACCCGCGACCATCGCAAGCCCGGCGAACGCCCCGAGGTGTACGCCCTTGCTCGCCCAGAACGTGAGGTGTGCTGGCAAGATCGCCTCGCTCATCTTCGGCGGTTGCGGGCTGAGAAGCCCGTAGGTGAGCAGCGCTAGCGCCAGCCACCAGCCAACGTAACTGAGCCTCGTCAGTCGATCATTCTGTTTCGCGATCATAAGAGCCTCCGTAACACGACTATATAGCATGATTCGTGTTCGGAGTCATCGTCAGGTTTTTTGGCTGGCATGATTCGGAAGACGCTCCACAGTAGTTTCAAGGGTCTCACTCAGGCGCTGCGAAGACCTCACCCTCCCAACCCGATGCCGAAAACAGTAAACCCCTCGCCCGCTGATTTTCCTGGCCGACGATCCTAAAGTGTCAGCGACGAATGGGAGAACGTCTTCCTCGCTGACACTTCGGGATCGTCGTTCGCGCGGTCGGCCGCGCCCGACTATTCCAGACGTGGGGAAAAATTGCTCGAGTCCTTTGTCAGGATCTTACCCTTCGTCCGACTAAGGGGGTGCTTCGCCTTCCGCAGTGGAGGGTGAGGGCGACGGCGCGAATTCGAGCCGTGGTCCTGAAATAGATCGAATGAAGGAGTCTCTCATGTCTCGAATCTTCAGCATTCTCTCGGCGTGCATCGTGGTCGCGGCCCTGGTGGTGGGTTTCACGGGGTGTACCGACTCCCCTGCCAAGGACAAGGACAAGATGGCCAAGGACAAGATGGAGGGCGACAAGATGGCCAAGGACAAGATGGAAGGCGACAAGATGGCCAAGGACAAAATGGGCAAGGATAAGATGGAGAAGTGAACCGGCCCAGCCCGTCTCGGCCCCTTATCGTTGGGGGGCCGGGACTGGCTCCCGACAGGAGAATCTGACATGCTGCGGCTACAGAAGAAGCACCCGAGGGCGATCCGCTGGATGCACTGGATCAACTTTCCCGTGCTGACCCTGATGATCTGGAGCGGCCTGCTCATCTACTGGGCCAACGATGTCTACTCGATCGATGTCTTCGGCTATCGACTGTTCCACTTCTTCCCGGACTGGTTCTATTCCGCCCTGGGACTGGAGCGAAAACTGGCGACCGGGATCGCCTGGCACTTCACCCTCATGTGGGCGTTCCTCCTCAACGGACTCGCCTACGTCGTCTACACGGCGGTCTCGGGCGAGTGGCGGTTCCTCGTCCCGAATCGTCAGTCGTTCGGCGAGGCGTGGCAAGTGCTGCTTCACGACCTGCACTTGAGCAAGACCGAGCCGCCGCCGCGCAAGTTCAACGGTGCCCAGCAGATCGCCTACACGGGCATCATCCTCATGGGTGCCGGGTCGGTGCTGACGGGGTTGGCGATCTACAAGCCGGTCCAACTCGCCTGGCTGACGACCGTGCTGGGCGGCTACGAATGGGCCAGGGCGGAGCATTTCGCCCTCACCGTCGGCTATGTGTTGTTCTTCCTCGTGCACGTCGGGCAGGTCATCAAGGCGGGGTGGAACAACTTCCGCGCCATGGTCACTGGGTACGAAATCGTCCGCGAAAAGGAGGTGGCCCGTGAGTGAACCGCATACCCCACCGGCCCCGAAGGACGACGACGTGCGCTCGCAGAGCCGGCGGATGACGCGGCGGAGTTTCGCCGTCGGCGCGGCCGCCCTGGTGGCCGGGTGGGCGGGGCACCGATGGCTCTCGACGAGTGCGACCGAGGACGACATTCCCTGGCCGCTGCGGCGGGTGCTGGGGTTCAACGAGCGGTTGGGCAGCGCGGCGTTTCGCGGCCAACGTCTGGCGACCACCTTCCCGCCCGAGCGTGCCCTCGCGGCTGACGCGATGCGCGTGAACGGCACGATCGGCCTGGGCGGGGCGTTCGATCCCGCGACCTGGATGCTGTCCGTCGAGAGCGATCGCGGCGACGCGCAACGGTTCGCGCTGAACGACGTGCGATCCGTCGCACGCTCCGAGATGGTGGTCGAATTGAAGTGTATCGAGGGCTGGAGCGAGGTCTTCTCCTGGGCCGGCGCGTCGCTGGGGGACTTCATGAAGCGATACCGGCTGGGGACGCGGAGCGGCTCCGCGCCCGACCCGGAGGGGAATCCGGCGGACCTCTACTCGTATGTCGCTCTGGAAACCCCCAACGGGGGATACTACGTCGGCCTCGACATGGCCAGCGCGCTCCAGCCGCAAACGCTGCTCTGCTACGAGATGGGCGGCGAGCCGCTGACGCCCGCGCATGGCGCGCCGCTGCGGCTGGCCATCCCGGTCAAATACGGCATCAAGAACATCAAGCGCATCGGTCGGATTCGCTTCACCGACGAGCGACCGCGCGACTACTGGGCCGAGAACGGCTACGATTGGTATTCGGGTCACTAACGGAGCGAGCATGCACGACAGCACGATTGCACCACCGGCCATCGATCCCGATCGCTGGGTGGACGAGTATGGCGACTACCTGTTCCGCTACGCCTTCCTCCGGGTGAGCCGACGGGATGTCGCAGAGGATCTCGTTCAGGAAACCTTCCTCGCGGCTTTGCGTGGGGGCGATTCCTTCGTCGGGCAGTCCGCCGAGCGAACCTGGCTGACGGGCATCCTCAACAACAAAATCGTGGACCGGCTGCGGCAAAACACTCGTGTCCGAACCGAATCGGACCTCGGAGCCGATGTAGGTATCGACTCGCTGTTCGACCAATCGGGGCACTGGAGGAAGCCGCCCCGCGAATGGGGCGGCGACCCCTGCGAGTTGCTCCAGCGGCGCGAGTTCTGGGAGGCTTTCGAGCGCTGCCGGGGCGGCTTGCCCGAGCGCCTGCGCGAGGCGTTGTCGCTGCGCCTGATCGACGGACTGGACGCCGATGTTGTCTGCTCCGCGCTGGGAATCACTGCTCCCAATTTGTGGACGATGCTCCATCGCGCGCGGGTGCGCCTGTTACTATGTATGGACCTTCGAGGACTGAATCCGAAACAAGGGGGGAAGTCATGATAACTTGCAAACGAGCCGCCGAACTCATTTCGCAATCCGAAGAAGTCCCGTTGGGCTGGTGGGGTTGGTTGATGATGCACACTCACCTGGCGCTGTGTAAGGCGTGCGCACGATTTCGCCGACAGGTCCGGCTGCTCCAGCGCCCCGGTTGCGCATGCGACGCGCCGTTTCCCCAGGAGAGGCTAACCGACGAAGCCCGAGACCGGATGAAACGAGCGTTGCACGAGCAAAATCCACAGGGTGGTTGAGTCGAGTACCTTCAACGGAGAGGCTGCCATGTTCCAACGATTCATCTACGCCCGGCTACTCACGGTTGCCGTCGCTGTTCTGGCAGTTGCCGGATGTTCCTGGCCCAGTCAGGCGTCGAATGACGCTTCACCGTCAACTCCGAGTCCGAGTCCGACCCCCATTCCGGTCCCAGTCCCAGCAAAGCAATCGACTGGCGACCCGGCCCCGGAGTTCCCGGACAAGGCCGAGTGGGTGCAGGGTGGCCCGTTGCGGCTCGGCGACTCGAGAGGCCGGGTCGTGGTCCTTCACTTCTGGACCAACGGCTGTAGCAACTGCATCCACAATTACCCCGTCTACCGCGCATGGCAGCAAAACTACGCTAAGAAGGACGTGACCATCATCGGCGTCCACACGCCCGAGTTCGCCTGGGAAGCGCCCGCCGAGCGGGTTCGCTCCAAGGCAAGCGAGAACGGCCTGAAGTTCCCCATCATCCTCGATCGGGACAACGCGATTTGGGCGGCTTGGGGCAACCGATACTGGCCGGCCATCTATCTCATCGATAAGCGCGGAGGCGTCCGCCACCGCTGGGAAGGGGAGTTGCACCTCGACACTCGAGAGGGCAAACAGTTCGCCGCTCACATCGACGAACTCTTGATCGAGCAGTGAGCGTGATTCTGCGTCGCCGGATCGGATTCGGAATGACTTCGATCCCCAACCGGGTCAACCGATCGGCCAC